>JBBQIG010000660.1:0-3089 GCA_038324715.1 Anaerolineae bacterium
CGCCGACCAGCGCACCGTTGTTTATGGCACCTCCATCCGTCTGCGCGGTCGCACCGACTCCGGCGACTTTACCTACTCGTCAAGCACCGAAAACATTCGTGCCGTGCGTGCAACCGGTTGCACGGGCTGTGGTAGTGGTGACTGCCTGCGCGTGACTGGAACTCTGATCGTGACCTATTCTGTACAACCCACAGTAACGTTGCCAAGTCTCTCTGATTATCCAAACTTGACCAAGTGTCAACAACGTCGTGTGCAGGATGCGATTCAAAATGTGCTTGCGCCTCATGAACAGCAGCATGTGGCAGCCTTCCGCACCTATGCGGGCACCACCCGCCGCAACTTTGATCTAACCATCTGTCGCAGTGAGTGGAACGAAAGCACGATCGACGCGATGGTGAAGCCTGAACAGTCGGCGCGCCAATCCGCAGCCATAGCCGCCTCTGATGCCCTAGACCCCTTCTTCTTCGACGTAAATTTAGATTGTACCGACACGCCAGCCAAAGGGCCGAGCAAACAATCAGCCAGTGGTGATGAGCCTGAATCCCTTGAGGTGTCTGGAAAGGTTGACGCGCCTGAACAAGAAGCAGAAAAAATTGCCGATGAGGGAGTGCAGGAAGAGGAAGAAGCAAGAGAGGAAGAACTGCCAGCATAGGCGCTGTCAATGACACAAGCGCACTGAGTTGTACTGAGTCGTAGGAGGGTTGAGTTGATGTCCACGAATACCGTTCCCCTTGTCAGTTGTCTGTGCGTCACCGAAGGTCGCGAGGCCTTTATGCCCTGGCTGCTGTGGTGCTTTGACCGGCAGCAGTGGCCGCACCGTGAACTTGTGATTGTGGACAGTTCGCCGCATCCTTTTGACGCGGGCGAACGCAGTGACGTGCGCGTGGTGGTTGCGCCGCCCGGCGTCAGCGTTGCCCATAAGCGCAACCAGGCCTTACGCGAAGCGCAGGGAGATATTGTCACCTGGTTTGACGACGACGACTGGCAGCATCCGCAAAAGCTGGATTGGCTGGTGGAACGACTAAGTCATGGCGCAGCTTACGCCGGGGTGACAAGGGCTTGGTTTGTGGATCTGATGACACGCCATTGCACACCTTTCGGAGGGCCCAAGCAGGAAGTTATTTTCAACAGCGCGGGCTTCCAGCGCCAAGCTGTCATGGAGATCAACTTTCCAGAGAACGTTCTGGTCGCCAGTGACACGCGCTGGATGCAACAATTGATCGCCCATCACCTGGGTCGAGCCGCACTGTTGGATCGGGAGGATCTGTTTTTCTGGCTCTGCCACGAGAAGAACCTCAGCAATCCAGCCCGGCGCAGGCGTTTTACGAAGCCCCTTCACACCCTGAAGAACACAATCGGGACGGAGGCCTGGGGCGATACTGATGAGGCGCTGGACGCATTGCAAAGTAGGCTAGCCGGTGCAATCCACTCTCCCATTGCTTATTCTTCAACTGCTCAAACAAAGGTAAAACCCAAAGCAACGGTCTCTGTGCCTGGTTGGAGAGAATCACATCCCCTGTCGAATCCGCACCGCGCTTGCAGCAGGTTGCGCTGGATGGCGAGCAGCCTGACGTGGGTGTGATGATCAAAGTGACCGCAATGGATGTTCCCTATCTTGATACGATGGTGCGGCACATGATTGACCAGGCCCGATACCCTTTCGCCGAGCGCACCATCGTCGTCGATAGGCCAGCTGCCTTTGCGGGCAAATACCGCGAGCGCCCCAGAGCAAGCGAAGAGGATCTGAACCGGCTCTTGAAGCAGTTGTTGGCAGAGGGTGTCATTGACCATGTGCGCGAGGTGGATATGACGCCAAAGGTGGTGCAGGAGGTGATGGAGCGTTATTTTGTTGCCGGTGGCGATCAAGTACCCACCCACGCCGTGACAGGTGGCCCGATCTATGCCACCCTCTATGGCCTAGAGTCGATTAGCAGCGACTATGTGTTGCAAATGGACTGCGACATGTTTTTCTACACGGGGGCTGGTAGTTGGGTCAGCCAGGCGCTTGACTGCTTGCGCCATGATGCGCGCTTGTGGCTGATGATGGCCCATCCTGGACCACCCGCCGGACCACTCGGTCAGAGCCTGGCGGGCAATAATGCCAAGCGCGCGCTATGGGATTCGGAAATGCATATCTGGCGATTTCGTACCGCTACAAGTCGGTACTTTCTTTGTGACCGGCGGACGTTACACAAACGCTTGCAGCCAGTGCTGACGCATGGGGGGTGCGCGCCGCTAGAGCAGTGCATTAGCCAAGCGCTACAACGCCACGGAGCTTTTCGAGGCAACTTGGGCGATGTGCAAAACTGGCATTTGCATGGCTGGTATCACCGCGATCCTTTCCCCAACTGGGCACCAGCCCTGGCTCTTGCCATTGCCAACAATCAGATTCCAGCATTACAGCGCGGCGAGTATGATCTGCGCCTTGACCGCGACAGAGATCGCCTTGCCTGGCAGCATCTGTTCGCGGGCATTAACCAAGAGAGCGCTCGTGCAACGCAACCTTCTGCAATCGAGCACAAACCAAATCTATCAGGCCTGCCCGTGTATACTACAGTTGAAACAATGAGAATTGAATCAAAAAAATATGAATCAATAGAAGTTGTCTCACGAGCAAACACAAGAGGTTCAGCAATTAAAGTGGCTGAACTCCCCGAGCCGAAGCAAAGCGAAAATAAACACGACATGGCTGCCACAGCCGCGTCAGACGTCCCGCTCGCGGTGATCCTGCCAGTTCGTGATCGTGCTGGGCAGCGGCTGCGCAATGCGTTACAGAGCCTACATTGGCAAACCATTGGCAGCCCGATCCAAATCCTTGTGGTTAGTCATGGCAG
Source organism: Anaerolineae bacterium (assembly GCA_038324715.1). Taxonomy (GTDB): domain Bacteria; phylum Chloroflexota; class Anaerolineae; order Caldilineales; family Caldilineaceae; genus QEUY01. Next base: position 2,835 of record JBBQIG010000660.1, read on the forward strand.
CCACCCGCAAATTAACCATGAGCTAGCACAAATCTGTCAAGCAGAGAATGCGACATTGCTCACGATTGGGAATGCTAACATACCCTGGAACACACCACTGGCGCTAAACAGTGGCATTCGGGCCACTCTCCCCAATGTACCCTTTCTCATGACCATGGACATCGACATGATCCTCGCGCCCAATTTTGTAGAGGTTGTCTTGGAAGAGTTGGCGCGCGAACCGGCTGCCCTTGTGCTTTGCCAAAGCGCTGACCT
>JBBQIG010000661.1:0-3053 GCA_038324715.1 Anaerolineae bacterium
CAACTGAGCAGAAGAAGTGGCTTGTACATGCCCAGCCGGTCGGATAGCCAGCCACCGGTGATGTTGCCCAGGGTGACAGTCAGAAAGGCGAAAGCCACAAATAGTCCTGTGATGGCCGGATCTGCTCCCAGATACACGGCATACACAGGCAGTAATCTAGTCGTAATCGTGGCTTGAAAAGCTATTAACCCCATGCAAATGCAGAGTACCAACAGATGGCGTTTGTTCATTGTCATTGTTGAGGACATAACAATCTTTCCTGGAGCGAGATCTCAAATCCGGCTATAAGAGCGACTGCACAGCTTGACAGACTTATACGTGACTTATACGTATAGTCTCGCAGATGCGCCGGTACCAAATTGGAAGAGCCTTGGCTTTGTTGCCAAAATTGTCTTCTCTTAGTCTTCTGCTACGGCAGAGAATCTTAACAGTTTATTAGGCGGGAAAGCGCTTCTGGAACCGAATCGCCAAAATGATCTGATGACGAAACCCACAGTTTTTGTAGGTTACCAGAGGCATGCATTGACACACGCTATCTTGCACTATCCTAGTGACTGCTCCTTACCCAGAGTATACATTAGACGCGTTTCCAAATCGTTTCGTTGTGTGTTTCGGAATTTGTTACGCAACCTTCTGCTGATATTCTCCGGATTCTCGGATTGGTTCTGCTTTATTCTCCTATATTGATGTCCGTTAATGTCCAACTACTGCAAATTATCAAGTGTCAAGATCCCTCTTTCCAGCAGGTGGATTGCAGGGTTACATGCCTTGTTCCGGCGCAGGCACAATGCCGAGCTGTTGCAACATGCCCAGTTCATCCGAACTTGACCACTCCTCTACCACTTGATCACCTTCAATACGTGCTATGGTGATACCGCGCACGCTCACCTGGCGACCACTGGGGGTAACGCCCATGAAGATGCCTTGATGAGTCCCTCGCGCCATCCAATGCGTCGCGACTTTGTCACCTTCGGCAATCAACTCCTCGATCGTCAGAGAAAGGTCTGGGAAGGCAGTGACGCACGCCGTGATCCACTGCCTAAGTCCCTCTCGGTCAGGAGTCACTCCCCCTGAAGGCTTGTGGTTGACGTACTCATCAGCATAAAAATTATCAAGAGCCTGCGGCTGGTGTTGGTTCCATGCCTCCTCAATAATGCGACGGCTCAGCATCTTGTTAGCTTTAGGTCTGTTCTCTGCTGTCATCTTCATCACTCCTTTGATATTTGATATCTCTCTGTTGATATCTCTCTGTTGTGCAGACAATTGCCTGGGTTCAGATGGTTAAACCCCAGGTTGTGATGGGCCACTACTCGTTGTTCTGGATATTGACTATGCAAGCGGCTTGAGACTCGCTTCCGCGATGCGTTCGCGGACAAATACTTCTGGCGAAGTCAAGGATAGGTTGTAGGCTTTTTGGAGTGCTTCCGGGTCAAACGTTTCATTGAAAGCGTTGTCAGGCAAGCTAGCGATATACATGATGCGACTCACGCCAGGCTGGAAGGGCTTCATCACAATGCTCAGAATTCGCGCAACTGCAGGAGGCACATGATTTATCTTTGGCGTGACTCCCGCCAACGTGGCGTAGAGTGCTGCTACTTGGTCATTGGTCAGATTCTGCGGTCCGCCGATGTCGATTGTATGATTTCTGGCTGTGGGATCGGTTAGGGCGAAATTGGCAAAGTATGCCACATCGCGGACGGCAATAAAGTTGCGTGGCTTGGTGCCTCTCCCTAAAATGGTCGTTTTGCTCTGCTCCAAGATAGACTTGCCATTGAACAGGTGCATATGCCATTCCATAAATGCAGATGGGCGCAGAATGGTATAGCTCAGCCCACTCGCTTTTAAGTACTCTTCAACAGTGGCTTTGGTGCGAAAAAAATCAACCGGATGATCGGGTGAGGCACCAAGCAGGGAGGTGTACACAAAATGCGAGACGCCTGCCGCTTTGGCTACATCAATCAAGACCTGATGCCCTGCACCATCTACATGCTCAGATTTATACTTACCCGCACCAAGCAGCGAATGTGCAGCGCTAAATACACGCTGTACACCTGTGCACGCCCGCTCGAGGGAAGGCTGATCAATTAAATCACCCTGTATTACTTCTGCGCCCAATTGCTCCAAATCAGTAGCTTTGGCCCGCGTTCGTGCCAGTACGCGCACACGCTCACCTCGATTGAGGAGTAATTTGGTGGTTTCGCGACCAAGAAACCCTGTGGCTCCTACAACGAGAATCATCGTGCATCTCCCTGCCTGTCTAATAAAGAACCTGGCGAATGCGTTTGCGGCAATGGTCGCCAGAGCCAGCGACTCTCTTTTACCTCCACGCGGCCCAACGACGGAAATGCGAAGTGGGGCGCAAAAACCAGCATCTCCTCCCTAGCAGCCCGCCCGAGCAATTGCAGGCGTGTGCTCACCGTCTCATCCACCAGCAGGTCGACGGGTGCGACCCAACCTGGCTGTTCGACATGAACAGGGTGGAGGATGGCATCCGCGACGGCCAGAAGTTGTTCATCCGCCGAAGCGATGACCAGCGCCAGTTGCCCTGGCGTGTGACCGGGCGCTGCAATGGCAGTGATGCCTGGCACGATCTCGGTTTCCGACTCAATAAAGTCAACTTGCTTCTTGATTGGCGGCAGGAACCGCTCCGCAGTATCCAACATCATTGGGGCGAAGCGATCATCGCGCAGATTAGACAAGTCTGGTTTATCGATCCAGAAGTCCCACTCCCGCCGCCACAGTACATAGCGTGCGTTGGGATACGCTGGCCTGCCTCTGCTGTCTACAGTTCCGCCTGCATGGTCTGGATGAATGTGGGTGAGCACGACCACATCGAAATCGTCAGGCTGGAAACCTGCGGCTCGAAGGTTATCGAGTAATTTGCCTGTAGTGGGCACACGAGGACCCATGCCAGTGTCAACCAACACAAGATGCTGGCCGGTGTTAATGACAAGGCTGGGATAGGGACTAACATACTCCTGCCATGTATCTAGATCGATATCATGCCCTTTCAAGGTGGCTGCCAGTGTCTCACGCGGCACATTCTCGAAGAG
>JBBQIG010000662.1:0-3043 GCA_038324715.1 Anaerolineae bacterium
TGCGATCACCTTGCGTACCGAACTTTCTGCGCGCTATCAAGAGGTCAACCCTGCCAGCGCCACGCTGCATGTCAATGACTTTGACCTGCCTACGGTAACCTCCGTGCGGCGTATGCCCGAAGTGGCGGTGGCAGAGGGGCGTGCCAACCGGGTCATCCGATATCGCGAGAGCAATGGCGAATGGCACGATCTTCAGGTATTTGCCCTAGAGAATTATGCCAACAACCAGGTCAACATCGTGCGTCCCTGGCAAGGTGCTTGGCCTCCGCCGGATCAGCAAGTGTTAATTGAGCGCAATTCGCTGGGGTTGCTTGGGGCGCAGGTGGGTGACTCGTTGACGGTCGAAAATAATGTGGGTGATCAGCGTGTACTCCCCATTGCTGGGCTGGTACACGATATGAATCAAGCCCCGGCGCAGATCACGGGCGTACCCTATGCCTATGTCACGCGCGATACTTTGGAATGGCTGGGTCTTTCGCGCAATTTCAACCAACTGCAATTTCTAGTTGCCGAGGGGCGCGGTGACCAAGCGCACATTACGCAGGTCGCCCGAGCGGCAGCCAATAAGTTAGAGCGTGATGGCTTGGTGGTGACATGGACTGAAGTGCCTGAACCGGGAAAGCACTTTGTGGAGGATTTCTTGCCCACAATTTTGATCATCCTCTCTCTGCTGGGCATCCTGGCGCTCGTGCTTTCGGCCTTTTTGGTCATTAATGTTATTACTGCGCTGCTTACCCAACAGGCGCGGCAGATCGGTGTGATGAAGGCAATTGGCGCACGTCCCTTTCAGATTGCCCAGTTATACCTAACAATGGTTTTGTGTTTTGGGGTGGGTGCGCTCTTGTTAGCAATTCCCCTGGGTGCTGTTGGCTCACGCACATTTGCAGGCTTTGTTGCTGGGCAATTGAATTTTGATCTGGGGCATACGCCCATTCCACCGTTGGCTGTGGGCTTACAGGTGGCAGTGGGGATCTTAACGCCACTTGCGGCTGCTTTCTTCCCGGTGACTGCGACTGTGCAGCGCACCGTGCGCGAAGCGCTGGCGGATGCTGGTGTGGAAAGCCCCCAGCAGAACGCTGTGGCAACAGGTAAGTTAGCAACAGGTAAACTGATGGTGTGGCAGCAGCGGTTGCCGCTTTCTCGTCCCACACGTTTGGCTCTACGCAATACCTTCCGCCGTCGCGGGCGTCTGATTCGCACGTTGATTCCTTTGACATTAGGCGGAGCGCTCTTTATGAGCGTTCTCAGTGTCCGGGCTTCACTTTTTCTCACGCTGGAACAAACATTGATTGAGCGCGGCTTTGATGTGCAGATTCAATTTAGCCAACCCTATCCTTTGCGGCGTATTCAGTCGGTTGTGCAACCCGTGACGGATGTGGCGGTGCAAGAGGGATGGACTGTGCGTGAAGGTGCGCCCGTGCGTGCTGATGCCAGCCAGGGCGACCGGCTCTTTGTCTATGGGCTTCCTGCTGAGACGCTGCTCTTTCAGCCAAGAATTATTGCGGGGCGTTGGCTGACGCCGGAGGACACGAACGCGGTGGTGGTGCCGCGGGCGCTTCTACAGTGGGAACCGGAATTAGCGTTGGGTCGCCCTATGACTGTACGTCTTGGGCGCGATGAATTAACCTTTGAGATTGTGGGGGTCATTCAACTCTTTCAACCGCCCATTGCCCCTGCCATTGTCTATGCCAACCAGCCTTACCTCTGGCGCAAGGTGGGGGGAACCAATCGTGCGGATATGGTGCGTATCCTCACTGCTACGCATGATGATGCCACGCGACGTAGCGTTGCTCAAGCCATCGAGGATCGGCTTCAGGCGATGGGGATACAGGTAAAATCTATGCGCAATGCCAGTGAAGACCGCGCGATCTTTTCTGAACGCTTTAACATTGTTACCGTGATCTTGCTCTTTATGGCCTTTTTGCTTGCCATTGTCGGCAGTTTGGGGCTGATGGGTACGATGAGCATCAATGTGCTGGAACGCCGTCGCGAAATCGGCGTCTTGCGCGCGATTGGCGCATCGGATGGCGCGGTGATTGGCCTTTTTGTGACCGAAGGAATGGTGATTAGCCTGATGGCGTGGGTGGGGGCAGTTATCCTGTCACAGCCTATGGGCCGGGTCATGAGCTATGTGGTCGGCATGAATTTTGCCAGATTACCCTTGACCTATGTCTTTGATCTGCGCGCCCTGCCTCTTTGGTTGATCATCGTTGTGGTCGTCTCTGCGCTCTCAAGCCTGCTTCCAGCACGGGCTGCGGCGCAATTGAGTGTAAATGAAACGTTAGCCTATGAGGGGTGAGTGTTTTGTGATGCTTGAGATTCGACTCGTGGCGCTTGACTTGGATGGGACATTGCTCACAAGCGCAGGAACATTGCCACCACAAGGAGCCGCCTTGCTGACAAAGGCGGCTCAGAATGTCCATATCGTTTTGGCAACCACGCGCCATTTTGATAGCACTCTGCGATTTTATCGTGCTCTCGGGCTGAGTGCTCCATTGGTGTGTGCTAATGGTGCACAGGTTTGGGCAACTGCTGACGGGCCGCTTTGGGCAGAATATTGCATTGGAGAAGAGTGTGCCCATGCTATTGCTCAGTTGGCCGACGAGCAGGGGTGGGAATTGGCTGTTACTATCGGTAGAATGGTCTATTGTCGGCAACGTCCCAACCAGCCACTGGGGCTATATGCACCCCACATTACGGTTGTCGCTAGTAATGCTGCTGCTATCATCGGTGCTCCTTTGAGAATAATGACTTGGCAGGCGCAGGCGATTGAGGGTATTGGTGCATTCTGTAAGTCGGAGTTGCATGATCAATGCGGTGTGGAACTGTACGTGAATCCTGATGGCTCGCATCAGTCGCTAGGAGTGTTTGCATCATCGGCAAACAAAGGAACAGCCCTTAACCTAGTTATTGAGCGGTTGGGCGTGACGCGTGAACAGGTTGTGACCATTGGTGATAATTTTAATGATTTGCCGATGTTTGCCTGTGGGAATGTGAGTGTGGCAATGGCAAATGCGCCGGAGGCCGTTCGACGACAGGCATC
>JBBQIG010000663.1:0-3043 GCA_038324715.1 Anaerolineae bacterium
ATCTCTGGTTCCATGACAAGGCCCAGCCCGCTGTGGGCACGGCGGCTGGATTCCTTGCCAATGATGTCTTCTTTGTCGGTTCGCTCGATGGCACAATTCACGGTTATGACGCATCGAGCGGAAACATCTTGTGGCAAGGCATGACACCTGGCGCAGTGGCATCTTCCCTCGTCGTGGTTGGAGACAGCCTCTATGTCGGCACGGGCGTACCTGTGCCCTTTGGTGGTGGGCCTGGTACCAATGGCGTCTTTGCCTTCAGCCTCAGTGGCGAGACCCTCTCACTGCCTTCCGAGGCGATGACCAGCACACAGAGTATGCCGATGCTGCCACCAGCACCCGAAATGATGATGACGCCCACCATGACCGGCACATCTGGCATGAGTGACACGGGTGGCACGGGTGATATGGCCGCACAAGAGTTTGTGGGTGCGGCGTTGCCGGAGGAGATCCAGGCGCTTATGGAGCCGGTTGCTGAGGCCACACCCAACCCAGACATGCAGGCAGTACTCGACGAGCTAAGTGAGTTTGGCGCACCTCCCATTCCCGAAATGCAAGCACGCAACGCACGCGCCGTTCCGCTACCGGCGGATGCTGTCCAATCCCTGCTGGCAGAGCGCGAGGGGAGTGCACCGCCCCCAGCCGCGGTTGGCGGCATTGAACACCGTCTGATCCCTCTGCCAAATGCTGAAGGTGACCTCTTGGTACGCATCTTGACCCCAGAAGGCGAAGGCCCCTTCCCTGTAATCGTCTACTATCATGGCGGTGGCTGGGTCATCGCAGGTCTGGACACCTATGAAGCATCGGCCCGTGCCCTGGTAAATGCAGCCGATGCGATCGTAGTCATGGTAGCCTACCGCCAAGCCCCCGAATATACATTCCCGACGGCTGCCACGGATGCGTATACTGCATTCCAATGGGTGACGCAGAATGCGGAGATGATTAACGGGATTCCAGAACAAGTAGCTGTTGTTGGCGAGAGTGCTGGCGGCAATCTGGCCGCGGTCGTGTCGCTGATCGCACGCGAGCGTGGGGAACAGATGCCTGTCTACCAGGTGCTTGTCTATCCAATTACCCAAGCCATCTCAACCCAGACACCTTCGTATGAGACATACGCCAACGCTGTTCCACTGAGCAGACCCCTTATGCTCTGGTTCTTGCGCCGCTATTTCAATGAGCCAGCCGAAGCCTTCAGCCCCTTTGCCTCGCCCTTGTTAGTACGAGACCTGAGTGGGCTGCCCTCTGCCACGATTATTACGGCTGAGATCGATCCACTGCGAAGTGAAGGTGAAGCCTATGCCAATCGCTTGGAAGAAGCTGGTGTGGAGGTCGTCTATCAGAACTTTGATGGTGTGACCCATGAGTTCTTTGGCATGGGTGCTGTCTTGGAACAAGCTCAACAGGCCGTTGACTTGGCTGCGGAGGGTTTGCAGTCGGCTTTTGGTGAGTAGGTCACTGCGCTTCACCAAAACCACAAGTCGCTCAATTTGATGTACACATGATTGTATGACAGACATGTAGCCTACTAAGCGCAGATTAGAAGTAAGAAACAGAAGTCATCCTGGGGCTTTGAGGGTGGCTAGAAAAGAGAAGCCTCCTGCTGTTGACTAAGGTGCAAACCGGAAGTCAAACAACAGGAGGTTTCTGTGTGGGTGCCATTGCACCCACACTATGTGGACTGCCCTATCGCATACGAACCTGTTAGGGCATGTGCCACAAAGCAACAAGCTGCCGATCTCTCTCTCAGAACACCAAAATTACCTTATTACCTTACAGATCAAAACTCGGCTGCGAGTATTCCGTCCACGACCTCCCGCAGGTCGGCACCGATCACATCAGGTTGCTCGACCAGCGGGTCAAGCAACTTCCCTGGCCGAGCGACAAAGGCTGTCGCACACCCAGCGCGCCTCGCACCTGCGATATCCCATGCGTGAGCAGCCACCAGCCGGATCTCACCCACATCCACGCCGAGGCGTTCGGCAGCCATACGATACGGCTCTGGCGCTGGCTTCAAGCGGCGGACAGTGTCAGCGGATAGCATCAGTTCGAAATATATAGCCAGTCCAGCATTAGTTAGCTGTGCCTCGGCCACTTGAGCTGTCGAGTTTGTGAGTGTAGCGAGACGCACTCCTGCATCTTTGAGGCGAGCAAGATTCTCTGCCACGTCAGGATGTGGTGGCAATGAACGGATCCCGTCGGTGATCTGAGTGCGATCTTCATCGGATAGCGTAACGCCGTGGCGAATGGCAGTCATCTCCAGGGCGGCGCGTCCGATGGTGCCGAAGTCGGAGTAAGCGTTGGTGACAGTGGCAACGAGGGCAGATTGAATGAACTGCTCGAACCAGAGGTATCGCACACTTGCATCACCAAAAATACGCTCGAAGATTGGATCCAATGCCCCCAGATCAAGCAACGTCTCATTTACATCAAAAACACATATACGTGCCATGGTGTTCTCCTTAAATTACAGATAAACTATAGACAAAAAACATAAACAAATCATAGAGCAAGATATAAGCTAGAATCGTAACAAGAATTGCTAAAAACAAACAGATTTATGTGGAAGTAGAGCAAACAGAGTGATTAGATTGGGAGAATGGACGAAACAAGATGCAGCCAGATCGGTACATCAACTTGCCATTGCCACACAGGCAGTTACAGTTGTATGGCAGCAGCGAGAATGCTGGCGCACTGTGCAGCAAGTTCGCCAACAGCGACCTACTGTCGGGGCAACAGCCTAGCCCCCTCCAATTCGCCCATCTCATAGCGCCGCAACGCCTCTTCAAAGGTCAACGCCGCATCTTGGATGCCAAGTGCTTCAAGCAACCCAAAATGAAAGTCAAGTGGATGCAAGCTCTCTGGACGCGGAATCATTCTGCTTACATCTGCTAACGGCGCAAAGGTCGAGGCGTCCAACGGTTCGCGCTCTAGCTCACCTTGCCCCACAGCCAATCCATCGACATGGTCATCGCCATGAAAATAGTGAACGTCAATGCCCTGCTCACTCTCCTGCTCACCCTCTTGAGCGCCATAAATGCGATAGCCA
>JBBQIG010000664.1:0-3042 GCA_038324715.1 Anaerolineae bacterium
ATGTCTAGCCAGCGCACGATCTGAATTGCCTACAACTCATACCGGTCGGCCAACGTCCGATGTAGATGTCCGATACATCGACTTGCGAGCCAATATTTCGCCGAAATCACATGTTATGTAATGTGACATTGTCAAACTAAATACATCTACTGAAGATGCTTAGCGCAACTTTCCGTTCCGTTGGGCTTCAAACCCCGACTAAGCGCAAGTGCGTGTGCATCTTCGATTTCATTTTCAATCTGGGCAAGGCGCGACTGGAGCAGTAATGCCAACTTTCTGCCCAGTTGATCATCATCTGTTGCACCAATAATCTGAAAGGGGGCAATGATATCCGCACGCTGCGTTCCCGTCAGCACGCGGAAGCAACTGCGTAAATACCACAAATTGAAGACAAGCAGAACTGCTCCAACAGCAGCATATAAGAGCGTCTTAATAACGGTCTCAATAGATATCATTGGCACCTCAGTTCTCAATTCTTGCTCGCCAAGCTTGAAGCGTAGCGTGATCAATGACCGCAGGGAGACGCTTGATAAAAGGGAGCTATTGGCGGTTGACTTGGACCGTGGTTGACTTCTGCGAATTCTCCTCGGTCTCCAACTCTACATCGTAATAAGTTTCGATGAGCTTCAAGATCTCCTTCGTCAACCTTCCCACATGCTCAGATGCCCTGCCCACACTCTCGCGCACATTGCTGTCTGCTTCCAGCAATCGAATGGCAACCTGCACCTGATAGGTCTCCAGACTAATGATAAGCTGGCTAAAATCACCCATGAGCCGCTGGATGCGGTTGATCGGTCCAAAGAGAAAGAGGGCAATGAGGTCAGCCACGCCAATCCCCACCGTAGTCAGTATCGTCTGCCAGTCGTATGGTCCTTCCCCATCAATCAGGCTGTTGGCCAAAGGTGCCCATAGAGGGGTGCTGATCAGCGCCATACCCACGATAAACATCACCGTGGAGAGTACAGTCACAACCCAATAGGTGTGCGTGAGCTTTATCTGAAGCTGACTAGCTGCGTAGAGGCTATTTTCCAAGACACGCCGCATGTGTTCAACTAATTCAGCGTTGGCCTCGGAGATCTCGACAGGCGATAACACAGCGTTTTCACCGTTGCCACTGGACTGATTATTTGCGCCAGAGGCGGCACTCTGTTGAGGATCCGAGATACTATTTCTTCCAGGTATCCCATTCCCCCCATCCATGACTCTCTCTTGACTGCTTTCTATGCCAGTCCCAACCAGACCGCCGATATTTGTCACCCCGTCCATGAGAATCCTCCAAGTTTGTAGAAGAAGCTGGCTATGCAGATCTCATTTTCGCGCCCTTTAAGCCGGTCGTGGGGGATGGGTTGCTCACTGCATGGCAAGCCCCCATCCCCCACACCTTCTCAAAGCCCCTCCACCAACCTCAGCAGTCGCCTCGAACTACCACCAGATGCATGAACGCAACTACACTTATTGCTGAACCCGCTGCACCTGAAGGACTTCTTTGTTGAAGGGAGGATACTCAACCCGATCCCGCCAACTGCCACCACGAGAGGGAGTTGACGCTTGTTCAGCGGCAACCACGGAAGCTGTTTCCACAGCAGGCTTCTTCAAGCCCAGCGCGCGACCCTTATTGAAGATATCTTCAGCAATTGCCAGCCCCAAAGGCACACCACCAATATCCTTTTGCATGAGATCAGGTTCCTGTTCGCCCGCGGCATTGGTTTTGACGGCAAAAGCATCAAAGACCCAGTGCACACCCAGATCCACACGACTCACCCCGTTTTCGATGATCATCTCCCACAACCCCCCAGGAAAGCTACGGGGATAGAGTGGGCGCACTGTGCCGTGGTTGTCTTGGTTGACACCGTTGAATTCGTCGGAGACAACTTTTTGCCCATCTAGCAACATATCGGGCCCGCGGTCGCCCGATTCCACACAGTAGAAGAGCCGGGTCATGTGCAAGGCAGCAGCCCCAAAGGTAGCGTGCCCCGAAGGATAGGCTGGGAAGGGCGGCGTAAAGTTCTTGCTGCCCGCGCCGTTGGTTTTGGGCGCACCGAGCGGCAACCAAAAAGGATCGCCGTCGTTGTCAATGTCCCGTTCTCGAATGCCGACAACAGGTCGCAAAAGATTGTGGATATACTTCTCCTTCCAGGCCAATATACCCGCATCCGCCATAGCGACATTGACCAAGGCAAAGAGTCGAGCATTCTCCGCCACAGAATTGTTCTGCGCCATGGCAATCTGACGCACGATCTGGTTATAGAAACGCGGTGGCGTTCCCAGCTTGGCAGCGCCATCATATCCCCAATAGATGCCGCGTAAAGTTTCCTTGGTCGTGCGCCCTTCTGTGCTAGAAGGCAAAGTACCCATCAGTTCGGGAGCCATACCACGAACGCGCACCTCTTTGAGCGCCGCCACATATTCGGCATCACCCTGCGGGGGTGATTTCAGTGGGTGGGGCTTTGTGACCGCAAAAACTTTGCTATCCTTGCCAAAGAAAGGCGCATGAAAGTGTTTGTAAGGTGCATCCACCATTGGATTGTCGGGATCCGCTTGGTGCGTAAAAGGCCCTGTCGGAGGAACGTATTCCGTGGAGCCAGCACCAGGATCATTTTCCCGATCTGCCAGAATTGCCTCGGCGACCTGCCAGCCCAAAGCATGACCAGGGCTTGTGGGATCACCAGCTTCGTTCATGGCGGTGTTGAAGGCTGAGCTTTGGCCGGGAAAGAGCGTCGAGAGCGTCTTGTGTGCTGCGGCTGCGACTGCCGCCTTCGCCACGTCGTCCACATCTGCCGCGGTCGTCGGCGGCGTGGGCAAGGGCACTTCACTCAAGTAAATCGGCAGATTCGTCGGATCGTTGATGACTCGCGCATAGGCGTCATACATCGCCAGATGCACCATTGCCAGCGCACGCGCACTCAGTGGCGGCCCACTCTGTTCCTCAAGACCATTGGTATGGCTGATACGATTAGCTTCCAGGGCAATATCATTCCAATACAAAATTGGGTCCATTGTTTCCACTTGTGTGTCAGCAGCGAGAGTGGCCCCATTTACTTC
>JBBQIG010000665.1:0-3035 GCA_038324715.1 Anaerolineae bacterium
GATCTTTGGGTCGGACGGCTATGAAAGTCAGCCCGCTCTGTTTAGGCTGCATGATGTTTGGCGGCAAGACCAGCCCCGATGACTCGTACCCGATTATTGATCGCGCTTTGGATGCTGGCATCAATTTCTTGGACACCGCCAACGTCTATAGCCGCGGGCGCAGCGAGGAAGTTACGGGCGAGGCATTGAAGCGCAATGGCAAGCGTCACCAGGTGGTGTTGGCAACCAAAGTGCATGGCACGATGGATGACGAAGACCCCAATGCCTATGGCTCCAGCCGCCGTCACATTATTGAACAATGTGAAGCAAGTTTGCGCCGTTTGCAGACTGACTACATTGACCTCTATCAGATCCATCGCCCTCGTTCGGATACGCCGATAGATGAAATATTGCGTGCCTTGGACGATTTAGTTCGTGCAGGCAAGGTGCGGTATATCGGCACCAGCACCTTTGCCGCGTGGCAGTTGGTCGAGTCGCTTTGGGTTGCCAAGGAGTATGGGCTGAATCGCTTTGTCTGCGAGCAGCCACCTTATCATATTCTGGATCGGCGGATTGAGCGTGAGTTGATCCCAATGGCGCAGACCTATGGCTTTGGCTTGATTCCGTGGAGTCCGTTGGCGGGTGGGCTGTTGACCGGGAAGTATACGCGCGAGAATCCTTCGCCAGAGGGTGCACGCTATAGCGATACAGGTAACAATGCCCGCTTTGCGGCGCGCAAGACTGATGAAATTTATGATGTAGTTGAGGAATTAACCCCAGTTGCTAAGGCAAAAGGGATCACGCTGGCACAATTTGCGCTGGCTTGGTGCGTTCAGCAACCAGGAGTTACTTCTCCCATCATCGGCCCGCGTACAATGGAGCAGTTGGAGGATAACCTGGGTGCGATCGGTGTCGAGATCAGTGATGAAGATCGGGCTGTGGTCGATCAGTTGGTGCCTCCTGGTCGTATGGTCTCTCCCTTCTATGAGGCGGACTTCGGTCCCCACCAATACAAATGGTAGGCTAGGCGCAAGTTGATGGATCAACAGAAAGTACGCTTGCTGCTGGAACAGGTGGCGCGCGGGGATCAAAGTATTGATGGGGCAATCTCGGCATTGCTCAGTCTGCCCTATGAGGATTTGGGCTTTGCCACGCTCGATCACCATCGCACATTGCGTTGGGGTTTTCCAGAGGTGATCTTCTGTTCTGGCAAGACCAGTGAGCAAGTGGCGGTGATTGCCGCACGCTTGGCTGAACAGAGTCCGCGCGTCTTGGGGACTCGTGCCAGCCGTGAGCAATATGATGCAGCGCGTGTCCATCTGCCCGATTTGCGCTACCATGAACTGGCGCGTTGTTTATGGTTGGATCGGGATGCCGATGCGCCGCGTCACGCGGGTGTGGTGATTGTTGCTGCGGGAACAAGTGATTTACCTGTTTTGGAAGAAGCAGTCCTGACGATGGATCTGATGGGTCATGCCCCGCACCGCATTATGGATGTAGGCGTGGCAGGGCTGCATCGACTCTTGCCCCACATTCCCACCATTCAAAACGCCAATGTTGTTGTGGTAATAGCGGGGATGGAAGGCGCGCTGGCAAGCGTTATTGGTGGATTAACCTCTGCCCCTGTGATTGCTGTTCCCACTTCGGTGGGGTATGGCGCGAGCTTTGGCGGGTTGGCGGCGTTGCTTTCTATGTTGAATAGTTGTGCAACAGGCGTGGCTGTGGTGAATATCGACAACGGCTATGGGGCTGGGCACATGGCGGCGCTGATCAATCAGCGCATTGTAAAGTCTGAGTCGTAAGAACTAAGTTGTGAGTCAGATTCATCAAGTCAGGGTCGCGAAATAGCGTTATTAAGTCTGAGAAGTGAAGTCGTAGAATCATGAGAAAACTACGCAGAAGGAAGGCGTGATGAGCCAAACGAATTTAGAAGCTGGACAAGAATTATCTGCGGAGACCGCTGCCAAGTTAGCGACGTTGCGCGAGATTCTGGCTGGCTTTGAGTCTGTATTAGTCGCCTATTCGGGGGGTGTGGATAGCGCGTTGGTAATGGCGGTGGCGCATGAGCAACGGGGAGAGCGGGCATTGGCCTGTATTGGGGTCTCTCCCAGTTATCCCACGCGCGAGATGCGCGATGCTGTGAAGCTGGCTGAAGAAGCTGGGGTTCCCTATCGCCTGGTGAACACGATGGAGTATCTTGATCCCAACTATGCGGCGAATCCCGCAAACCGCTGCTACTTTTGCAAGTCAGAATTGCACGACCAGTTACATGCAATTGCCGAGGCAGAGGGGTGGCATGGGGTTGTGGATGGCAACAATGCCTCTGATGTGGGCGACTTCCGTCCTGGCATGGAAGCGGCGCGTGAGCGTGGTGTGCGTTCGCCCCTGCTCGAAGCCAATATCACCAAGGCGGAGGTGCGCGCCATTGCGCAACATTTGGGGTTGCCGGTGTGGGACAAGCCTGCAATGGCCTGTCTCTCCTCGCGCGTGCCACATGGCACTGCGATTACGCCCGAATTGTTGCGCCAGATTGAGGATGCCGAAGATGTGCTGGTAGCGTTGGGCTTTGCCCAATTCCGCGTGCGTCATCATAACGAGATTGCGCGCATTGAATTGCCCGCCGAAGATTTCCCGCGTGCCATTGAACATCACCAAGCGATTCAGGATGGTGTGAAGGCAGCAGGCTATCGTTTTGTGACGTTGGATTTGGCAGGCTTCCGCAGTGGTTCCCTCAACGGAGCTAATGCAGCACCCGTGATCGTGCCCATGAGTGAACTGCTGGCAATATGATCGCCTACCTCGATATGCCGTCGGGAATCTCCGGCGATATGTTTTTGGGCTGTCTTGTAGATGCTGGTTGGCCTGTGGAAAAATTGCGCGCCACGATTGAACGATTGGGGTTGCCGCAAGAAAGTTGGCGCGTTGACCAAGAGCCGGTGATGCGTGGGCCTTTGGCGGCGACGCTGCTCAATGTGGAGGCTGCCGAGGGTGATCAACACCGGCACTTGCACCACATTGCGGACATTCTTGACCAAGCTGATCTGTCCCCGACGGTC
>JBBQIG010000666.1:0-3031 GCA_038324715.1 Anaerolineae bacterium
GCAGAGCAGTTGAGGGTGAACATGCGCCGTTGCGAATTGCCCCCAAACGAGGCGTGCATGAGGTTGTGGTTAAAGGCAACCACATCACCTGGGTTGGATTCCAAAGGGATGGCAGGCACTTGATGTTGGCCGATGCCCCAAAGCTCTGGCGCGTTGCGCGCCTTACGCGCATCCCAATCCTTGATGTCCACCTTATGCGTACCGGGGATCACGCGCAAACACCCAGTGGTAGCAGTAACTGGATCGAGATAGAGAGCGACCTTTAGAAACTTGCCTACGTCGTGCCAACCATCACTGTGCCAAGCGGTATCGCCTGTGTAGTAATTGCCATCGCCACCCACATAGTTAAAGTCAGCGCCCAACAGTCCGGAAATTAACCCTACGATCTTGGAATGGTCGAGCAATGTACTTAACTTCTCGCGCTGGTCAATAAAGGGCACAACGGTCGAGCGTTTGGCTCCATCATGGACAACACCGCGGTCCTGGAAAACGGCTTCAAATTCTTCGGTGATCCAGCCGATTTCCTCATTTAAGAGTCCCGGTAAAACAAGATAACCAAATGTCTCGAAGAAATCACGCTGCTGCTGGCTGAGTTCCATATCCCCACTTCCTTTCTATTGCTTCTTGCTTGAATCGAGCGGTCTCAAAACTATTCGTCAGTGGCATGGTTGATGACTGATTGCAATGCTTGTTTTCCCCTACCAATTTGTAGATGTACCGTCCAGTTTTGCTCACCCCGTGCTGGAATCACCACATATGCGCCACGTTCAATGGCCACATCAAGCCGGTCAGGCCAACCGCTGCATGGTTCAAGAATGGTTGTATAGGCAGACTCGCCCTCAAGGGGCCAGCCGTCACGAATCTGGCAGATGCCCATAAACGGAATCTGCTTGGGATCAAAGGTAAACACAAGAAAATCTTCTGTGGAAGTATCATAGAGCGCCGACCACCCTTCACGTAAGGGCGTTGAGAAAAGTTTTTCCACATGCCCTTGCTGGCGTGGCCCCATCATCGACAAATCCATGGTAGTGCCCGAACTCACTTGTGCCTTGGGCCACGGGTGGCGGCTTAAGTACGGCCCCACACGCTCGTCCTTTGAGAGTTCAATAACCACACCCGCGCCTTTCGGCAAGAGCACGCGGCTTGACGATGACACCGCAAAGAATGGGTGCATAGACCACAGGGCCTTCAAGGGAAATGAGGTCGGGTTCGTCACGCGATAGTGGATGGCAATACGGTCATCGGCACTGAAATCAAAGCTCCGCTCAAAGTGATAGCCGAAGCGGATACTGTGCACCCACATGCGCAAGGTACTTGCCGTCCATGCCCATTGCCAGGGCAACGACCATAGCTCGCCGTGGTCAGGAACTACAATGCCCTTCCAGGGATCGTCGGGGTAGTGGACTTCGCCGATACTAGGAAAGCATTCGTCCCAGCCGCTGATATCAAAAGCATCGAACGCCGCGCCATAAACAGGCTGGCGCAGCTCACGCCCCGGTTGGCGCCATAGAAATTCGCGGCCGGAAGGCTTCCAGAGCAAGGAAATCACCTTAGCCCCGACTTCGGGTAGCACCCGAACGGCTAGCTGATCAGTCTCGACAATCAGGCAAGCGAGGCCTTCATCGCGCGATTCCACAAGGGTGGCAGACATTTCGACCTCATGGTTATTGAACTATGGACTGGGGAGTTTCGTAAGTGTATTTATAAAAACAAGGTCTGAAATGTCACCCTGCGTGTAACGAGGGACCCCTCTGCTCTGGTGCAGCCGCCAGAGAGATGCATGTCGCATACTCCTCAGCATGACAAGTTCCATTCGATTCTTTATAAAATGTAGCTCGCGTGCTACGACTGCTATCTAATCGTCAGAGGGTCGGCTCTTCACCAATGCCAATACCCTCCGCTCGCCTTCATCCATACTGCTCTGCGCCGCCACTTTCAACGCTGCGCTATCGCGCAGTTCAATGGCCCCAATAATTGCTTCGTGGCCTGCGCCAATCACCTCTGTACCTGTGGAAAAGCTGCTGGCGTTGACGACGATAAATGAATGGCTAACTCCCATCAACGTCTCCCAGGTTTGCAGCAACCGCTTGTGATTGGCTGCCGCCACATAGACCCGATGGAACTCAATGTCGAGGTCGGCGAAGTCCTCGAAATTACCTTCTGCAAGTGTCTCCATCATCTCAACGGAAAGAGCGCGCATGTGCTGGATCTGCACATCCGTTATGCGGGCGACAGCAGGTTCTGCGGCAAAACCCTCTAAAAGACAACGCAAGCTGTAAATCTCGCGCACCGTGGTAGGCGTCATCTCTACCACAAACTTGCCTCGGTATGGAATATTGACCACCAGTCCTTCATGCGCGAGTCGCACCAGCGCCTCACGCACGGGGCCACGGCTTACACCGAGCATCTCGGCAAGTTGCGTCTCCAAGAGATGTGTATTGGGTCGAAAATCACCCTTGATAATTGCCATGCGTAACGTCGCCAACACTGATGTCCATCGTTGGCTATTGGGTAGACGCAGCGTCACACTTGGTTCACTTCCTAACATTCTTCAAGCACCTTATGGCAGATCAAGATAGCTGGTCAAAGTGAAACGGATTGTATCTGTTGCTCTCAAGCAGTGAATGCCATCTGGCAAGTTCAAGGGATAAATTAGGTACAAGCAAGAGTTGTCAAAGGACTGAGAAAGCAGGGTTCAGGCGAAAGATAAGGGTGATTTCAGGCGGCATCGAGCCGCTAGACATGCTCTTGCGGTGCATATTTCAGCGAATTTGGTGCCGAAACCGGCTGTTTTTAGACATATCGAACGTGTATCACACCTGTTTTTGAACTTACTGACAACTCTTGCTTGCACCCGGATAAATTTCTAGGATTGACAACCACTATAAAACTATGTAATATCAGATTGTCTACTATATTGTAAACAATATACACTAGCTTCCCATCTATTTCAACTATAAATTTCATGAAATTTTGCCTAGTTTGCTCGTAACAGAACCGAGTCTTGGCCTGTTGCTGTGCCTCTGAGTTC
>JBBQIG010000667.1:0-3026 GCA_038324715.1 Anaerolineae bacterium
CTCCGCTGTGGTCAACATTGTCGAGCCAACTGCGTTGGGCGTGGTGGTGGCAAAAAGCGCCAACACCACCCAAGCTGAGGTTGGCGACACCATCACTTACACCTATCAGATCACCAACACGGGCAATGTCACTCTCACCACCATCACCGCCAACGATGACCAGCTAGGCGAAGTGGCGGGCTTGGCGGGCGAGCTTACGCCCAATGCCTCGCGCACAGCCACGCTTTCCTACGTTGTACAGCCAGCCGATGTGGGTACGTTGGTCACCACCGTCACAGGTATGAATAGCTTAAGGGGAAGTGTGGTGGCGGATGATACCTTCACCGTTGCGGTCAATTCCCCCGCCGAATCTGCAAGGCAGATATTCCTGCCCCGCGTTGAGAATTAGCCTTGCTTCTGCAACTTTGACGCACTGCACCCGATGAAAAAGTCACAAATAGAGGGTAGACCATCTGCGGTCTACCCTCTATTTGTGATAATAAATTTGTGACAATCACCTTTTCACTGCCACAGACTTTCCTCGGCATCGGCTTCAATTCTCTTTAATGCGGAACCTAAAAGGCCATTTGCAGGAATAACTCGTATATTGTATATTATATATTATCCTAAGATATTCAGAATCTAATCTTGCATTTCTTCACCGCTGATTTAGCGCAATTCAGTGGTGAACGAATTCCATTGAAGTACACACCAGAAAATTATCCAGGGAAATCTATATGGCAAACGCAAACCGGCAAGTGAATGTAGCGATTATCGGCCTTGGATTTGGCGCAGAATTTATTCCTATTTATCAACAGCATCCAAACGCCAACATGTACGCCATCTGTCAGCGCACCGAGGAGAAGCTAACCCAAATTGGCGACGCATTTGGCATCACAACCCGCTACACACAATTTGAGCAGGTCTTGGCGGATCCCAATGTCGACTTTGTGCACATCAACTCGCCCATTCCCGATCATGGGTGGATGTCAATTGCAGCCCTCAAGGCGGGAAAGCATGTCTTCTGCACAGTGCCAATGGCAACCACCATTGCCGAATGCGAGGAGATTGTGCGATTGGTAAAAGAGACAGGCTTGAAGTACATGATGGCAGAAACAGTCGTCTATAGCCGTGAATTTCTCTTTATCCAAGAGCTATATGAAAAGGGTGAGCTAGGCAAGATTCAATATATGCAAGCATCCCACCCGCAAGACATGGAGGGATGGCCCGACTATTGGGAAAAGATGATCCCCATGCACTATGCCACCCATGTCGTATCACCCGTGCTGGGGCTGATCAATGGGCGTGCGGAGTATGTCTCTTGTTTTGGGTCGGGAACAATCAGCGAAGAACTCGCCCAAAAGTCGGGCAATACCTTTGCCGTGGAATCCTGCCATATCAAAGTCAAAGATTCGGACGTTGCGGCTCACATCTGGCGTTTCCTCTTTGATACAGCCCGCCAATATCGAGAGTCGTTTGATGTGTATGGAAGCAAGAAGAGCTTCGAATGGGCACTTGTAGAAGGCGAAGAACACATTATTCATACAGCCAAAAAGGCTGAAGCCGATATTCCTGAACGGGTATCCGTGCCCGACTATGCCCATCGCCTGCCCGCGGAGATCCGCCAGTTCACAACCACAATCCAAGATGCGGAACACCTCTCCTTTATTCAAGGAGCAGGGCATGGTGGCTCCCATCCCCATCTTGTCAATGCCTTTATCTCGGCCCTTGTCGAGGACAAAGCGCCTTGGCCCGATGCCGCCACCAGCGCAAACTGGACCTGTGTTGGCATCTGCGCACATCAATCCGCCATGCAAGGGGGAGCAATTGTCCATCTCCCTGAATTCACCCACGCTTAATCGTCTCGATCTCAACCATCTCAATAGGATTCATGAACAATACAAAAGCTTTGTTCAACACACAACCAGTCACGGCAATCAAACCCGTTAGCCTACGCGATCTTGTCTATGAAGAGCTTCGGCGGGCTATTTTGGAACGGCGCTTGAAACCCGGTGACCACATACGCGAGCAAGAATTGACAACAGCGCTCAATGTCAGCCGCACACCGCTGCGTGAAGCGCTCGGTCTGTCGGAGCGCGATGGGCTGGTTCAATACTTCCCCAACCGCGGTTGGTTTGTAACGAAGTTCACGCCCCCGGAGATTAAGGAGATCTTTGTAATCCGCTGCGGGTTGGAAAATCTTGCCGCTGATCTAATTATCGATCATCTCACGGAAAAAGAGTTTGCCGAGTTAGAAGCCCACATCAAAGAGTTAGAAGCAATCCTCAATCTAAACGACGCCAAACTCAGAAGCAAAGTCGATCATGAATTTCACCACTGTCTCGTGGGGCTTGCCAACAACAAACGGCTGCTGAACATGTGGGGAAATATTGCCGTGCAATGTGCAATGGCCTTTAACTATCACACCGTGACACTACCCAACTATGATCACGCGCAAGGCATTCGCGACCACACCGCCATTTTGGATGCACTACGCAGTGGTGATGCAAGTGCCGTCCATGCGGTCAACAATAGGATCAACGAACGTGTGGCTGAACAGTGTATTCAAGGCTTTCTGGCAATCGAAAAACAGCAGTAACCACAAAAGAAGTGGAGCATGCCCATGATTGGTCTAGCCTGTGCCACCATCTCCTGTGATGGCTTTGACGACAACGATTTTCGCAATAGTTTTCTGATCATGCCCGAGGTGGGTTTTAGGTATATAGAGTTCAATGCCTGGTATCCTTCGGCAGTTACGCCAAGCAAAATGCGCGATCTAAAGCAGCGCTGTGCAGAGCGCAATCTCCTACCTGCCTGTCTGCATGGCACGGGTTTTGGGGCAGCGAACCCGCGCGAACTCAGTAAGGATGTAGCCCATAAATTGCGCTTCATTGATGCAGCCCTCGAAGTCGGTTGTCGCCGCATCTCATTTACAGGTGCAGGACGCGGCAAAGAGGGAGGTCTTGACGCCATCATTACCGTCTTAAAGGAGGTCGCGCCCGTTGCCGATGAGAAGAATGTGCTCATCTGCCTTGAAAACCACGCCG
>JBBQIG010000668.1:0-3023 GCA_038324715.1 Anaerolineae bacterium
CTTTGCAATAATTCCCACGGCTCCATCAGCCAGGCAGGTAGTTGGCGCTCACTCCCGAACCAGGAAAGGGGTAAAGATGGATGAGAAGAAACGTCAGAAGCGATGCCAACATCCTCCCGTAGAGGGTCCTGTAGAGGTTGCGCGGGTGCAGGTCTTAGCTTCTCAGAGCCAGTATAGACGGGTAAATAAGGCGTTGAATAGGTACGATAGCCATGAGCTATTGCAGGGTCTTGGTTCATAGGGCATATCCACTTGGAATTAGACCAACTGAACAGAGGGTCGAACTTGCAATTGTACACGAAGCATTTTTTAGCTGCAAACAGGTAAAAAATGCCCCCTTCACCCCCGAACCGATCTCCTAATTCTCTCGACTACACTCTCTCCACGGCGAAATCCACAAAATTCAGCAAACTACTTCGCTTGACTTGGCGCGCCTTGCTCCACAATCCCGCCACGGCTTGCCCATTGCGTAATACCACCTTGCAAACTGCTTGCCTCGAATCCCTGCTCAATCAGCCATGCAGCCACGCCATAGGATCGGCTACCGTGGGCACACAGGATGACCAACGAGCGGTCACGTGGCAATGTCTCCACTTGTGCAGGCAGATCGTTCATTGGCAAGTGGCGTGCATGTGTCATACGCACCAACCGCCATTCATGTGGCTCGCGTACATCAATGACGAGGGGTGGCTCTACTTGCGCCAAAGCACTTTGCAACTCCTCCACCGTCACCTCTGGTACCATAATTTCCGGCTCTTCTTCTACAGCCACTGGTGGCTGCGGCACACGGGGGGGGTCATTCTTTTTCTTCAGCAAGTTGCTAATGAAGTTCCATAATCCCATAAATCATCTCCCTAAAAGTGAATTTCACTCCAATGTGGAGCTATACTGAGAATATAAACGTTCTATCTAAGCATACGCCTATTTTTCATTGGATACCAGGCGAACAAACGTAGCGCAGATCACTAGTCAAATCTTCTCGCTCTCTGCTATACTATATGCTATAAAACATATAGGAGGATTTTGTGAACGTAAACTGGAGTCGAAACGCATTCGTCTATCTACTTATTCTAGTAGCAGGCATTGCTCTTTTTCTAAATATTTATCGACCCGATGAAACTCCCGAACAGATCAGCCTCAGCCAACTGGCAGATGCAATCCGTTCGAACACGGTTGATAGTATTAGCATCAATGGGCAGGAAATTCAAGTCATTGTAGACGAAGACCAACCCCCGTTGATTACTCGGCGCGAGTCGAATGTACCTTTGACTCAAACATTAACAGGGCTAGGCGTCACACCCGAACAGCTCGGTCGTGTGCGCATTACCTATGAAGCACCAGGCAACAGTGGCAACTGGTTGGCGCTCTTTATCAACCTGCTCCCGCTGATCTTTATTGCGGGGTTGTTCTTTATCCTCTTTCGCCAAAGCCAGGGCAGCAACAACCAAGCCCTCTCCTTTGGCAAGAGCAAGGCGCGTCTCTTCACAGGTGACAAGCCTACCGTCACCTTTGCCGACGTAGCCGGTTCAGACGAGGCAAAGCAAGAGCTTGAAGAAATTGTTGAATTTCTCAAGGAACCCCAAAAATTTGTGGCCTTGGGCGCACGCATTCCCAAAGGTGTATTGCTGGTAGGGCCTCCAGGCACAGGCAAGACGCTTATGGCAAAAGCCGTCTCTGGTGAGGCAGGTGTTCCCTTCTTTAGCATCTCTGGCTCTGAATTCGTTGAGATGTTTGTGGGTGTGGGCGCAAGCCGCGTGCGCGACCTCTTTGAGCAAGCCAAGCGCAACAGCCCTTGTATCATCTTTATTGATGAAATCGATGCCGTAGGTCGTTACCGTGGCACAGGTTTGGGTGGCTCACACGATGAGCGCGAGCAAACCCTCAACCAGATTCTGGTGGAGATGGATGGCTTCGGTACTGACACCAATGTTATCCTCATTGCCGCCACCAATCGCCCCGACATTCTGGACCCAGCTTTGTTGCGCCCCGGTCGTTTTGACCGCCGTGTAACAATGGATCGTCCAGATGTGACGGGACGAACTGCCATTCTCAACGTCCATGCACGTGGCAAACCCATTGCGCCCGATGTAGACCTGGAGAATGTGGCGCGCCAAACCCCTGGCTTTGTGGGGGCAGATCTAGAGAATGTGGTCAACGAAGCGGCGATTCTCGCAGCCCGTCGTGGCAAGCGTGCGATCGGCATGAGCGAAATGCAGGAGGCAGTAGAGCGTATCGGGATGGGTGGGCCAGAACGTCGCAGCCGTCTCATCTCGGAGCGTGAAAAGCGCATTACGGCCTATCACGAGGCAGGTCATGCCCTGGTTGCACGGCTAAGTGAACACAGTGACCCGATCCAAAAGATCACCATCGTTCCTCGTAGCATGGCAGCGGGTTACGTCTGGCAAGTTTCGAATCAAGATCGAGTGCTCAACAATCGCTCTTATTACCAGTCGCGCATTGCCATTGCCTTGGGAGGTCGCGTCGCCGAAGAGATTATCTTTGGCGAAATCACCACGGGTGCCAGCAATGACATTCAGCAACTGACCAACATGGCAAGAGCCATGGTCACCAAGTATGGCATGAGTGAAGTCATGGGGCCGTTGCAGTTCGGTCAACAAGACGAGCTTGTCTTCTTGGGGCGCGAGATGGCAGAGCAACGTGACTATAGCGAGGAAGTTGCCGAGCAGATTGACGCCGAGGTACGACTGTTGGTCACGGAAGCCCACGCACGCGTGCGTGCCTTGCTAACCACCAATCTCGACAAGCTTCATGCCGTAGCTCGTGCACTTCTTGAGCGCGAAACGCTCAACTCGGATGACCTTGACGCGCTACTTGCCGCAGCGTAACCAATAGCAGTAGTTTGCGGTTAACTTATCGTACAAGAATTCAGAGGTGGGGATGGCATAATGTCATCCCTACCTTTTTTGTGCAACCCGATCTGCTGGCAGAAATTGACGCAATCGCTGTTATACCACAATAGCCATATCATGATAGGGATACCACAGTAAAAGCTAGGGGCTGGC
>JBBQIG010000669.1:0-3014 GCA_038324715.1 Anaerolineae bacterium
AGAGCATAGCTTGGCGCAGCTCTTTGGTCATATAGTCACGGTCGCCGCGTGAATTGGTGCCAATTGTTAACCAGCCCAAGCTCAAAATCGGCTCCTGGCGCAAGAAGTCTTGGCCTTCAAAGAGGGGCAGATCATCGGCACCGAGGCCACGCATGACAATGTCTTGTTCACCTGCCAACACGCGATTGATGTTGGCCTGCTCATCGGATTGATAGAAGATGATGCGATCGATATTCAATTGCTCCTCACCCCACCACTCTGGGTTGCGTTCTAGCTCAATGAACTCGTCCACTTCATAGCGAGCCAAGCGCAGTGGGCCTAGGACGGGGTCGGGCGTGGTGGTGACATAGGGATGATTGGCAAATTCCTCTGCCGTCAAGTCGCCCAATATGTGCTTGGGCAGGGCATAGAGATGTTGAGTACCGATGGGTAACACAGCGTTGGGTTCATCTAATTCAATGACAAAGGTATGCTCATCCACAGCCTGAATGCCTTCAATGCTCTCGGCATCACCACTGGCAAAGGCTTCGTAGCCCTTGATTTTGCCCAAACGGGCGATGTGCCACCCGGGTGCCCAGTCGAGGTTGAGCGCACTCATAAATTCCGGGTCAAGGCGCAAGTGGTAGGAAAAGACCAGATCCTCGGCTGTCATGGGGACACCATCACTCCACGTAGCATTTTCGGGCAGGTGGAAAGTCCATACCGAGGCATCGGGCGAAGACTCAAATGATTCCGCCAAATGTGGAATTTGCTGACCATTGGCATCTGCAATCGTCAACGACATCCAGATCCAGGGGAAGGTATGGTACTGAGAGCCAGTGCCCACCAGGTAGACGGGGTTAAAATGTGTACCCTTGCCCTGGCTTGTGTCCACGCGTACCACCTTTTCGCCCGCGGTGCCAGCTTCAGGGGCCGCCGCTTCTTCTTCCGCGGCAGGCGCGGCGGCATCGGCAGCCGTAGTTGCGGCAGGAGCCGCGGGTTCTACAGGGGCGGCAGCAGGCGCACAAGCAGTTGCGAGCAATGTTGCCACCAGCAAAAGTGCCCAGAGACTAGACAAACGTCGTGAGAATTTCATAGATTCTTCTCCTCTGAAACAGTCTGAAACTTATAGGACAGAACTTGAATAAACAACCAAATGCACTAGACAAGTAGATTAGCGGTGGAAAACATAGAGATCGCGATTTTCCAAAGGCATCTGAATGCGTCGCCCCTGGCGATGACTCTCGGCAATGGCAAGACAGACTTCGGTGAGATGGTGAGCAACTTGCACAGGGCCTAGTGTGGGGCGTTTTTCTTCATACGCTTCCACCAGATCTTCCAAACAAAACTGAGTGGTACTATGTTGTGGCAGTTGGGGAACTTCTACGTCGGCAAAGGCATAGCGTTTCTCTGGCGTCCCCTTACGCAGCCGCACACCACCGCCATTGTTGAGCACGCGCACCGTACCCAATGACCCCAGTACCTCAAATTCCCACGGTCCCGCAGCAATACTGGTGGCTTCTACGCCATTGGCAAAAGTAACTTGAAAGATGCCATTGGGGTCTTTGTCCAGCCGGTTGTTCTCAATCTTGAGATCACGCGGAAAGAGTTCACCCCACACCGTCGCCACTTGGGGATCGCCCAGCAAAAAGCTCAGGGTATCCAAAGAATGGATATGCCCATGCAATAGATTGGTGGGGGCATAGTGAACAGCGGCGCTCACCTCACCGATTTCACCGGCGGTAATCAGATCGCGCGCCTGGTGATAGGTGCGATTGAACCGCCGTAGCACACCTGTATTGAAAGGGATGTTGCGACTGCCAACCGCTTCCAGCACAGCATCAGCCTCTTGCATGGAGCAGGCAATTGCCTTTTCACAGAAGATCATGGGGACATTTTCTTCTGCCACACCTACAGCCATTGATGCGTGCAAGTCGCCACGCGTGCAAATGGCAACCAGGTCAGGTTTCTCCTGGCGGATCATGGTGCGGTAGTCGTCGTAGAGGGCATCTACACCCCAACGCGTTCCGAAAGCTTCGCGTTTGGCGGGGTCAATATCAGCCCCGGTCACAATCTCTAAGCGATCACTAACATTGCAAGCTGTAGCCACTGAATAGGCGGGTGAACCAGCAGGCAACTCGTCATCGATTGTACTGCCCATGCGCCCCAAGCCAATGATGGCGACACGATAGACGGGCTTATCCACAGGAGTCTACCTCTCTAGGAAAATCTATTGGAGATTAAGATATAAAGGCTAAAGTAAAGATAAAGCGTATTGTGCGACTATACCGAATATTTGGGTATTTTGGGTGCGGCGCTGCGTTGGAGACGCAAATCACTGTGGATGGGCAGCGTGACCCGCGCACCCTTCTGGCGGTGAGATTCTATGAAGGCAAAGATCATTTCCATGTTGACATAGGAAACTTGCGGCCCTCCGCGCGTAGGCTCACCTGTATCCAGTGCGTGCACCAAATCTTCAATCAGCCGTAGCGTGGAGCTTTGCGGCTCTATTTCAAGACGGTCAACGCTCTCAAGGCTCAAGTGCCCAGCGTCGTCAATGGGAATGCGCTTGCGAACCAAAATCTCGATGCCATCATTGAGCGCAGTCACGGTACCTTTTTCGCAAATGGCTTCAACCTCCAACCCGCGCGGCGTGATCATGGCATAGCCGCGCACGCCGTTGGCAAAGTGGAAGAACCCTTCACCCAGCGGGTCATCCGCCAAAATATTCCCTTCGACCACGCCATCGCCATTGGGCAAATAGCTCTGCACCCACTCCACAGGCTGGTCATTGTTAAGCCAAAGCAGGAGATCCAGGGTGTGGCTACCTGTGTTAAAGAGCGTGCCGTTCTGATAGACAATCAAAGTCTTGAGCGCACCCAGTTCACCACTGTGGATAATCTCTTTCATCTTGTCATAGTAGACCGACCAGCGCCGGTTGGTACCCAAGTTAAAAAAGACACCCTTGTTTGTCAGCGCCGTGACCATCGCCTGCGCTTCGGGCAATGACGCCGCCATTGCCTTTTCGGCATAGA
>JBBQIG010000670.1:0-2957 GCA_038324715.1 Anaerolineae bacterium
TCTTCCCGTCGTGCGAGACGCACTGTGGCGGCAAGTAAGGGACACTGAGGCGGCTATTCTGCCAACGTGTATGGATCTTAGACTCCAATTGAGCGCCCAGTATAGTCTTTAGTTCAATGCATTCTGTGCATTTGCAATCCACAAATGTCGCTATCCTGCACTTGTAGATCATGCCATCTTATTAATCAGTCAGCCCTATATAGAGCCTATATCCCTACCTATGTAGATAGATACCACAAGCAATACAAGAAAATCCCTAAAACGGTTAATACAATAGTCTACGTAATTGTAAATCAATTGTAAATCTGCTCTTAAGTAGATTATTGTGTTGGTACATGAGATCAAGATACATCGCACTCTGGCTACTCACTCAGTAGAAGCAAAACTCACATGATCTTGAGCTACATAAATGTTGTATTAGGTTGGGTAAAGTCAAATAAGTTGGGTCAGCTACTTTCGCCACCAAGATTTTTGGAGAAAGAAAAAACCCGCGCAGCTCACTGGCTTAACCTATTTATACTGCTGACCCTAGGCATTTTGGTCATACTGACCTTAATCTTACCGTTTAGCCCAGTCACAAATGGCGTAAAGCAGTACGTACTTCTTTTCCAACTCGCGCTCATTGGGTTGCTTGGTGGTGCATGGAGACTTATGCGGCGAGGCTTTGTCCGCATGGCTGCCTTCGCCTTCCTGGCGATTCTTTACAGTGGCACGCTGCTCTCAATGCTCTTTGCGGTTCATACAATTCATGACGCAACAGTAGTTGGGTTCTTCATACTGGTTTCGGTCACGGGTTTGCTATTCAGCCGCAAAACCACGCTGAGTGTTGTTGCATTGACAGCACTCACGCTATCCGCCATCTACTCACTAGAAGTCGCAGGATATTTCTCGGCGTATGTACCGGTGAAGGCAAGTCTGAATGAGTTTCTGCTCATTCTCATCGGCTTGCCGGTGAACACAATACTTGCCGTGACCATTCGCCAGTTGGAAGTCAGCCAGACTCTGTTGCCCCAAGACCCCTTCGGAAAGCCTGTCGAAGAACGCACAGCCGAAAACAGAGCCGAACTCACACAAGCCAACCAACAACTGACGACCGAAATCTGGGAGCGCCAGCAAAGCGAGAGCCGCTTTCGCAATTTGGCGGAAAGTTCCCCCGATTTCATCTGTATCTGGGATATTCCTTCACAAGGTTGGGCATATTGCAACCGTCCTCAATTTCTAGGTCACACGAGTCTGGAACTCCTATGCTATCCGACCTTTCTGCAACAAATCCATCCTGATGACTACAATCAGCTGAAAGACCGTTGGCTAAATTTCGAAGAAAGCTTCCAAGAGGAACAACTAGAATTCCGGCTATGCAATGCAAACGGGGAATGGGAATGGTTGCATGCTCGCGAGCAAGTTCTCTCCCTAGACGACAACGGCAACCCTGCACAGATCGTGATCTCCTTAATTGTGATCACGGAACGCAAGAATTATGAAGAGGCGCTCCGTCTAGCCAAAGAAAATGCTGAAGCTGCGACACGCGCCAAGAGCGAGTTTCTGGCGAACATGAGCCACGAGATCCGTACACCGATGAACGGCGTTGTCGGTATGACCAATCTACTCCAGGCGACCGAACTAAACGAGGAGCAGAAGATTTATGTCAACATGATTCATCACAGCAGTGACACGCTGTTGACGATCATTAACGACATTCTCGATCTCTCCAAGGCTGAGTCCGGCAGACTGAACATAGAACTCCTGCCATTGGACCTACACCATTCTGTCGAAGAAGTTCTAGATCTGCTAGCACCCAAGGCTGCGGAGAAGGATCTGGAACTCGTTTACCATATTGAACGCTCTGTTCCTGTCATGGTACGGGGCGATGCCACGCGGCTGCGTCAGCTCTTGATCAATGTAGTCTCCAATGCGATCAAATTTACACCACAAGGTGAGGTCTCAGTTTTGGTAGATGCCAAACCGCTAGACGACCACCAGGTCGAACTTCACTTTGCCATTCGCGATACGGGCATTGGCATTGCACAGACCCACATGCAGCAACTGTTTAAGCCGTTCAGCCAAGCAGATACTTCAAACACGCGTAGCTATGGAGGCACGGGCCTTGGCTTGGTGATCAGCAAGCGACTATGCGAGTTGATGGGGGGTAGCATCTGGGCGGAAAGCGAGCAGAACGTTGGCTCCACCTTCCATTTCACCCTCGTAACGCCCGTCGTCGAAGCGGCAGAAGCGCACGCATCATACGGTGCACATCCTGCGCTTAAACGACGCTCCGCACTGATCGTCGACAACAATCCAGCCGTGCGCCAAATCCTCCAAAGCACAATGAGCAACTGGGACATGCGCTGCACGCTTGCCACTTCCGGCGCAGAAGCACTGGCGATTGTGCGCGAGCAAGCCCGTTTCGATATCGCCATAATCGACATGCAGATGCCAGGAATGTCTGGCTTAATGCTTGCCAAGGAGTTACGCAAGCTAGTCGCAGACCTACCGATTGTGATGACTTCCGCGCTGGGCGTGCCCATGTATGCCGCAGCAGACAACCGTCTCCTGAATGATCTGCCAATCATGATCTTCCCTGTTGCGGGCACAGGAGAGCAGCGTGATGCCGTGCGCCAGCTCGGCGTTAAAAGCATCCTTTTCAAGCCAGTAAAGACATCCATGCTGCGCGCCACACTTTTGGAATATTTCGATAGAGCCACGCCGAGTAGTGCAGATGACACTTCGAGCGAGGCGGGTAAATCGGGTGAAAGCATCGATTCCAACATGGGTAGCCACCACCCCCTGCGCATCCTACTGGCAGAAGATAACCTCACCAACCAGAAGGTGGCACTGCGTATGCTCAAACGTCTTGGATATGAGGCTGACGTAGCGGTCAATGGTCTGGAAGCGGTCAAAGCGCTCCACAAGCAAAACTATGATGTGATCCTGATGGATGTTCAAATGCCTGAAATGGA
>JBBQIG010000671.1:0-2953 GCA_038324715.1 Anaerolineae bacterium
ATCAGCTGGCCTTCTGGGCGGTGACCATTGGTACATCTATGGCCGAGGCGGTGCCGCCCGCGGTGGTGGGCGAGACGGTGAATCTGTTGGCTCGTGGTGCGCCCGACATTGGCGCCAACGGCCTGCTGCGTTTCTATCTGCTGCACGTGATCTTCTTGCCGCTCATTCTGCTACTCTTCTTCTTTGTCCATTACTACAAAGTAGTCCACTTTGGCATCAGTCTGCCCGCCGATGAAGAGGAAGTGGGCGAAGATACGGCGAACCGTGTGCCTGCCGACAAACGAGTCTATTACTTGCCGGATGTGATGGTGGACGAGTTGAGCTTTTTAACGGCCTTCACCACGCTGACCATCTTTATTACCGTCTTTTATTTCCAAGCACCTTTAGAGAATATCGCCAATCCCCAATCTACGCCGCTGCACACAGTAGCGCCTTGGTATTTCTATTGGCTGCAAGGGTTGCTCAAGATTGCCGATAAGTTCATCGCAGGCGTGTTGATTCCAGGGGTGTTGTTAGTCTTGCTCATGGCAATTCCCTATATTGACTTTAACCCCAGCCGCCGGGCACGGGACCGTCGCGTCGCCATTGTCAGCGGCATTGTCGCCGGCGCGGTGATGATCGTCCTGAGCTGGATGGGAACCCCGGAATATGCAGTCAAGGGCGCTCCTTCTGTAGAAGTTGTACAAGAACTCATGCCCGAAGAAGGAGCGGGCATCGTCCGTGAAATTGGCTATGCTCATCTGCCGCTTGGCACCTATCGCACGGACGAGCATTATGAATCAGAAGATGAAGAGTTCGCCGAGTTGTTACATGAATTTAGCGAAGGGGTGCGCTTCTATGAAGAAAGCGACCAAGACTTCAACGACGCTTACGCAGAGCTGGTGATCAGCCAGGATCAACCTTCCCTTAAGAAACTTCACTGGAGCGTACACTGGTACGATTCGCAAGGAATTGAAGGGCGATTCGAACGCAGCTTCTGGCTGCACGAAAATTCACTCTACTGGGAGCAATACGGCTGGAAAGCTGAGTTTGCCAAGTACTTATCCAAAATGCGCATGCTAAACTTCTAAGCGGAGGAGCAACAAGACGACATGCAGGGACCATTTATTAAGTCTCCTATCTTAAAAATCGTACTGGGCATCCTCGCTTCGCTGATTGCGATTGCACTTGTGTTGGTTGTCCTCCTCACCGAGGAGACCCGCATGGAAGCCCAAACGGGCAGTTGGTCAGGACGCCAGATCGAAAATGGCGCAGTCCTTTATGCCAATAACTGTGCAAGCTGTCATGGGCCAGAGGGCAGAGGTGGCGCGGGGCCAGCACTGCGCAGCCACTATTTCTTCACCGACACCGGTCGTTTGGCCGATGTGGGCTGGGCGGGCACGCTTCATGACTATGTAGAACTGACCGTGGCTGCGGGCCGCCCCAGCAAGACCGCTGGGCAATGGGCTGTGATTATGCCCACTTGGGGCCAAAGCTATGGCGGGCCGCTGCGTGGAGATCAGGTGGAATCGGTGACTGCCTATGTGGTCAACTGGCAGAATGATGCACTGGCCCAGACTGCCGAGGAAGATCCCTGGATTCCATTCCAGGATGTACGCAAGCCGGCGTCACAGCAGAGCATTGACCCGCCGCCTTTGGAGGAAAGTGAGGATACCGCGGTCGCCAGCGATGGCCCACGCGATCCCGAAACACTCTTCGAGTCCATGGCGTGTAAAGCCTGCCACAATCTGGCCGAGCCACAGACCGCCGATAACCGCGGACCGGTGGGGCCAAACTTCGCAAACTTGGCGGAAAATGCGGCAACGCGCGTAGAAGGTCTAAGCGCGACTGAGTATGTGCATCAAAGCATTGTCAAGCCAGGGGACTATGTAGTCGAAGGCTATGTAGACGGCATCATGCCCAAGACATTCGCCGAAACCATGAGCGAAGATGAGATCAACAGCTTGGTCGAATGGCTCTTGACCCAAAGCGGCGGTTGATTCTCTATACGAAATCAAAAAGAGGCGCACCGGTTGGTGCGCCTCTTTTTGATTGGCAGGACTTACGCAGATCATCCTAGAAACCGAGTTTTTGCGAGAGTAAAACCGCAACGTCCTCACTCGTCCTAAAAACTCGGTTTCTGAGTCACCACTGCGTGATTTTGCTATATTGACAAACATCAATATAGCGATTATACTTTGGCTATCTGATGAAATGATTGTTCAAAAAGCGAGCCATGATGACCGCCCTTACCCAACAAATCTGCTGTGCGCCCATTGAACCACTCCATCTCGATGAAACCCAGGCAACCGATCTGGCCGCTGTGTTCAAGGCGATTGGCAACCCTGTTCGCTTGCAAATGCTCGATATTCTCAGCCGTCAGGGGAAACAGGTCTGCGTCTGTGACATTGAGTCGTGCTTTGAACTTTCACAGCCCACGATTTCCCTTCATCTGCGTGTGCTGCGCCAGGTTGGGCTGGTGGATAGCGAACAGCGAGGAACCTGGGTCTACTATTTTGTGCGTGCCGATACAATGGACAGGTTGCGTCTCTTTCTGCGCGACTTCTGCTGTTAAGCTATATTTTTTTGCCCATTATATCGAAGTTTTTCAATATTTATATCTATGCGCATTTTCAATTTCACCATTTGCCAATCGAAAGGAAGCACCATGCAAACCCAAACTGAACAGATTAAAGAGCAGGTACGCCAGCATTACAGCAAAGTAGCGGTGGAAGGTAGCGGCTGTTGCAGCACATCCTGTTGTGGCGGCGAACAAGATGAGATGATCGGCAGCAAACTGTACAGCGAGGCCGAGGTCGCCCTTGTACCGGTAGAAGCCGCCAACAGCAGCCGCGGCTGTGGCAATCCCCAGGAGATCGCCAATCTCAAACCGGGGGAAGTGGTGCTTGATCTTGGCTCCGGCGGCGGGCTGGATGTGCTGCTGGCCGCGCGCCAAGTGGGAGAAAGCGGCTTT
>JBBQIG010000672.1:0-2953 GCA_038324715.1 Anaerolineae bacterium
GCTTCCCCGCCCAACTGTGCCAAATCAACGTGCGCCCATAAATCATTCCTGCGCTCGGCTCGTTCTGCAGAATCTCTACCTGTTGTTGCACTTTGCCCGGCAGCCACAGATCATCGGCATCTAGAAAAGCAACGTACTCGCCCCTAGACTTACAGATTCCCAAATTGCGCGAGGCGCTCATCCCCAAATTCTGGCGTCCTTCGTGGGTAAGATAATAGATCTTGCTAGGATATAAATGTGCATATCTCTCGGCAATGGCTCGGCTGCCATCAGTTGAGCCATCATCCACTAGCAAAAGCTCACACTGACTGTATGTCTGGCTCAACACACTCTGGATCGCTTCTTCAATAAATTCTTCTGCATTCAAGAAGATGATCACGCACGAAACTAGGGGTTGCGCGTCCACAGTTCCCCCTTGTTCTCACTCTCGCTTGCCACCTGCATCAGTGGATAACCCGCAAAGGCTAACCAGCTTAGCGTCCGCCTCGACGCTTCGCCAAACGCAATAGAGGGTTCGTATCCCAACATTTCTTTTGCTTTATCAAAAGGCAATCTGACCTGGCATTGATAGAGCATTGCCATTTCCTCTGTGGCAATGGCTCTTTGTGGAGCTGGCAGCGACCAAGGCGATGCAGGTTTGTTCATGCTTGCGATGAGCGCATCATACGCGGCTTGCCGCATCGTACGCGGAAAGAGTGAGAGCATTGCTTGCACAGGCTTCGAGCTGTGCAGACGCCGGACACGCGCTTGCCACCCAGGGGCAAAATCCGGTATCTCCGCCTCAGGGAGTGCATATAGATCATAGCCTAGTGCCTGGGCAATGGGTCGGTAAAAGTCTGCCCACGTGATCCGTTCCTTGTCACCCAATAAAAACGCATGACCATCCACACCAGGAGCCTTCATCGCCAACAAGATCGCTTCGACAAGATTATCAACATACAAGCTATTGCAGAGACCACGCCCTCGGTTAATCAGATAGGCACTATCTTGCAGCAAAGCATCAGCGAAGCCCACGACCCACGAAGAGCGCGGCCCATAGACAATTCCAGGCCTGAGAATCACCACTTCCACCTCTCCTCGTGTACGCAGTTGTTGCAATTTCCACTCGGCTTGCACTTTGGCATTATTGTAGGCAATGGGTTGGTGATCATTCAACGGACTTTCCTCATCGGTACCCAGTGCAGGAGCCTGACCATGCACGGATGCGCTGCTCAAGTAAATAAATCGCCGAACTCCTGCCGCCTGAGCAGCCAGGTAAGTTGGGGCTAATGTACCCAAGATCGTGCTGGGGTCGCCCGCAATAGCATGGATGACAACATCACAGCCCGCAAAAGCCTCCTGCAACGCAGCTTGGTCAAAAGCGCTGGCAACACGGAAATCCAAATCAAAGCGTGATAGCCGTGCCAAGCCTGCGAAAGTACGCACAACAGGCCGTATTTCAGCCAGGGCATTCAAATGAAACATTTCAACCACTCGGCTGCCAATAAAGCCATTCGCGCCCAGGAGTGCAACTTTTACCATGAGGGTACGGCATCGCTCCGCAACCTTGCAGACACGGCTTCCTTTTCGCCAAACCAGGACATCTCCATCAATGTTCGGTGGCGATAACAAGATTCAATCAAGCGCAGGCTTTGCAGCCCATCCGCACCTGTGACAACTCCTTCCCTCTTACCTTGCACAGCAGACGCCACACTTAGTAGCTGGCTGAGAAAGCATTGTTCAAAGGTAGCATTGGCAAGTCTTGGTACGAGTGAGCTTTGTACTGCGCCATGCGGGTAAACAAATCCATCGATCCCCAAATCTTCGTCTTTGAAAGCCAGCTTAATCTTGTCCGTCTCTTTAACAGGCCAACGTATAGTTCCCTGTTCACACTGAATTTCGAGTTGGTTCGACAATGTACAATCGCGACTCAGCCGCACGACACCTGTCTCCCCTTGCGCAAACTTCAAGTGGAGATGGCAGTTCGCCTCAATCCCCCCCATCGCATCATCCGAATAGCGCACCTCCACAGGCTGACCCCACCACCAGATTAGCAGATCCAAGACATGGACACCGATATCCAGGAGGACACCCCCCTTTGCCGTTGCTCTCTGAAAGAAAGAGGCAGATTGGGCAGGCCAACTGAAGAAATCTCCCTCATAGTAGGTGAAGGACTTTACTGCACCCAACAGATTTAGAGTCAGCAATTGATGGATCATTTGGGCAGCAGGAAAGAAACGACGCACAAGACCAATCGCCAACATTCTTTGCGTCTGCTCTGCCGCGGCAACCATGGCTTCACCATCTGCCACCGAGGTCGCCATTGGCTTTTCACACAACACGTCAATTCCCGCATGCAGCAACTGAATCGTTTGTTCAGCATGAAAGGGCGGCGGTGAAGCCACAATGGCTAGATCAACGTCAAAGTCTTGCAGTTGATCCATACTCGAAGCACAAAATGCTTTTGGAAAGAGTTTCTGGATTCCAGCCATATTTTGTCTGTCCAGATCAAAGAGCGCCTTGACTTCTACTTTGCCATGCTGCTGAAGTTCTTGCAGAGCGGGTCCATAGTAGGTGGTTGAGACAGCACCACAACCGAGAAGTGCAACATTCAATTGTTCTTGCTTTGTTTGCACGTTCATAGATGATTCCCAGCCCTCTGATTCGCAGGAGAGAGTGCACCCGCCAGTGCCTTTAGCGTAAGCCTTCCTGCATGGCGCAGAACTTTTCCAGAGCGACTACAGGCAAGTGCTTCACGCAGTTGTGCTTTCAGCGCCACCTTATCGCGTTTGATCCACATTTGATAGGCGCTTTCCAAAGCAGAGAGTGCGTAGATCTCCTTAGCCTTTTGTGTAATCACAGTTGCACGCTCTTTAGGCAGATAAGATTGAAAGATCTCAATTGCCAGCCGTGTATAGCGGATGTCCTCACCAGAACGGGTATGGCGTCCTGTGTTTGAAGATGAGTGCATGCG
>JBBQIG010000673.1:0-2942 GCA_038324715.1 Anaerolineae bacterium
GACCAAGTATCGACTTCAACCAAACCAAAACGCTAAGCGCCACAGGCTCAGTTTAGCTTCCCTTTGCTTCCGCGCGCCTCCCGCCGATTTTCACCCCTCTTTGCTGCCCTCTCCCTGACTCTTGCTCTCCCCTCTCACGGCAACTTTACTGCTTTGCCCTTCGTCCTCTCCGCCCTTCTTACCCTCTGTTGCCCCCTTTCCCTTCATATTTGGAATCCCTGCTACAGAAACAGTCTAACATCCGATTTTGACGAAAATATGAGATAATAATGAGAAAACTAAAAATAAGCTATGCAATGTAAATTTTTCTTGCCTATCAGGTTACTTCATAAATCCCCCAATGAAACGTAAGAGCTAAGACATTCATAGCTGTTATGATTAAGATATACTGAATCTTTTAAGGATACATTTAACAGTGAGTGAAAATGCAATGACAAATAACGAAGAAAATAGTGGCCCTTCATTTGATGATTTCGCACTCATCCCACCGCTTACCCAAGCGGTGAAGGAAGTTGGCTATGAAGTACCTACACCGATCCAGATCAAGACGATCCCACTCCTGCTTGCAGGGCGAGATGTGATCGGACAAGCACCAACCGGCACAGGCAAGACAGCGGCTTTTGCGTTGCCGATTTTGCAGAATTTAGACATTTCTAAAAACGCGGTGCAAGCACTTGTCCTAGCACCCACGCGTGAATTGGCGATTCAGGTCGCTGAGGCTTTCCACACCTATTCGAAGTTTATGGGGCGCATGCGTGTGCTCCCCATCTATGGTGGGCAACCTATTCAGAAGCAGCTCGAACGCTTACGCAGCGGTGTCCATGTCGTCGTGGGGACACCAGGGCGTGTGATGGATCACCTGCGCCGTGGCACGTTGGACTTGGCAGGGCTGAAGATGATCGTCTTGGACGAGGCAGATGAAATGCTGCGTATGGGCTTTATTGAAGATGTGGAATGGATTCTGTCACAAGCGCCCAAAGAGCTTCAGACGGCTCTCTTCTCGGCAACAATGCCCCCTGAAGTACGTCGGGTTGCCGACCGCTATCTAGACAATCCAGCCACAGTTGAAGGTGATCGAAAAACCGTCACTGTGCCAACCATTAACCAGCGCTATCTCCAGGTTTCCGAAGGTCAGAAGCTCGATGCCATTACCCAACTTCTGGAAACTGTGCCTGTACCCGGAGAGGCAACGCTGGTCTTTGTTCGCACCAAACTGCGTGCAGCCGAGGTAGCCGAGCGTTTACAGGCTCGCGGCTATGCAGCCGAAGCCATGCAGGGTGACATGAGCCAGGCACAGCGCGAGAGCGTGCTGCGCCGCCTGCGTAATGGACAAGTAGAACTTGTCGTGGCAACGGACGTTGCGGCACGCGGTCTTGATGTAGAGCGCATTGGGCTAGTCATCAACTATGACATCTCCAATGATACAGAGTCCTATGTCCATCGTGTGGGGCGCACAGGCCGCGCAGGGCGCACTGGCTCGGCAGTCCTCTTTGTCACCCCGCGCGAAACGCGCATGTTACGTGATATTGAGCGCTTCACCGGTCAACGCATTGAACGCATGACCTTGCCCACCCAAGCGGATATCAATGCACGCCGCATCGAACTTTTCAAAGAGCAAATTCTGCGTGTGGTCAACGAGGAAAAGCTTGATCTCTATATGACACTGGTTCAGGAACTGGCTTGGGAAAGCGGTCATGAACTGGCGGAAATTGCAGCAGGTGCGGCACGACTTGCCAGCCGAGATAAGCCGATTCTGGCAGCGACAGAGACAGAGCCCATTTTGTCAGCACCGCCTGAGGATGGCATGGTTCGTCTGATCGTTGATGTGGGGCGCAAAAGCGGGCTTCGTCCCACCGATATTGTCGGGGCGATTGCCAACGAGGCAGGCATCCCAGGCCGCGCCATTGGCACCATCGACATCTATGATCATTATGCCATTGTCGAAATCCCCACCGAATATAGTGAAACTGTGCTATCCGGTATGCAAGGCGCAAGGATCCGCAATCAACGCGTGAGTCTGCGTGTTGCCAACTCCCAGACCGATATACCAGATGCAGGAGAGGGAAGCGGTCGATATTCGGGAGAACGCTCAAGCAGGCGCTCTTCTTCCCGCCCGATGGTACCCACCCGAGGTCGTTCCCCCCGCGATTCGCGACGCCGCTAGACGTACCAACCACTGCCACAGTGAAATTTGCACACTGATTTCCTGGGAAATCAGTGTGCAAATTTTCATCGTAAAAGCCTACAGGCAGACCCTATAGGTAAAGCTGCACAATCAAAGATGATCCACGGTTCTCATAAAGATGCTATGATGAGGGCCGTAGGATCATCTTTCATAATGCGATTTCCTACAGAATTCTACTGTGTGTAACTTACTGTGTGGATTGGTTCGGTGAAGTACGACCGTTGGAAATATCTTTATGACAACAATATTTACATCAACATCTGGCATGTCCGAACCTGCTGCGCCAGCAATTGCTGGAACAGCAGGGGATATCGGCATGAATCAGAGTTTGGATCTGATGACCCGCGACGCCAGCCATGTTGCGTTGCTCGACCATCGGATCGTGGAATGGGACCAGGTGCGGCAATCACGCTACTGGATGCACCAGACTTTTACCTACCGCTATCCAGGTAGCGTGCGTGAATTAAAACAATGGCTCATCGTGATTCCACGCGACGACTATGGCGACCAGCAAGTGTGCGCATATCAACTGCACGTTTCTATCCCCACTGCCACAACCACGACCACGTTTGACACCTTGGGCAACCGCGTCTTTCGCGTCTATGTGCCACAGGTTGAAAGCGAAATTACCTTTGACATGCGCTTGGTGATCGAGCGCAGTTTTGAGACAGTGAGTTGGCCGCGCGTCCCTGCCGGTGAAGTTGCCCGTTATCTGCAAGCAACACATCTAACCACCGCTGATGCGCGCATTGAGATG
>JBBQIG010000674.1:0-2939 GCA_038324715.1 Anaerolineae bacterium
TGCTTTAGTTCTCTGGTTTCGTTCTTGAAGCGTGATGCTCAAACTGCTGATGGAGGATAGCTATTTTGTTGGATGAACTAGAATTCAAGCGACAACTCAACGAGAGTGCGCGCTTGTTAGGTCAAAATCGACCCGGTGAAGCTGTGGAGAAACTGCTGCCTTTGAGTGAGCAGTCACCAGACCACCCTGATGTGCTGATTAATTTGAGCGGTGCCTATATTCTTCAGCGTAAGTGGAATATGGCAGTGCGGGTGCTGAAGATTGGCTTAAAGAGCCATCCCACGAATGCAATGTTGTGGGCAAACTTGGGTGCAGCAGAATTGGGGCGGTTGGAAACATCAGGCCCACGCCAGCAGGATAAAGCGATTGCTGCCTATCAACATGCGTTGCAGGTTGACCCTGAAGCCCCCAACGTTCATTATCATTTGGGCTTGATCTATAAAGAGCGCAAAGAGTTGATGCGCTCCGCCGCCTTCTTTCAGCGTGCGCTAGAGGTGAATCCGGCGGATCGAGATGCGCGTTACTGGCTGGATCGGTTGACGCCGGAAATTCAAGAGTCCGTCCAGGAGCGCCTTCAAGCGGTAGACGAAGTTGAAGTTGAAATTGATCTTGAGGTTTATGGCGAACTCGATATTGAAAATGGCGGGGAAGTTAGGGACGAAGATGAGGATGCGCCTGCCAGTGACAAATCTCGGGATAACCGTTCTAATGATGACCGGCCTACCCCTGATGATGGAGTGAATGCATGAGTTCGGAATTTTCGAGCTTGGTGCACAGCGACCAACTCTCCACACCTGTCAACCCAATGCCTGTGGAGCAGCCTGCCAAATGGCGGGAGAATCCAGAGCGCTTGGCATGGATTGTGATCCTGGGCAGTTTCCTCGTCTTTTTGGTGTTGGCGGTGACGTTGCCGTTGACAGCACGCTATATAATCCGCTTTGCGACGGTGAGCCAAGTGGCACGCTTGGAACCGACACTGGGGACGCTCTTTTACTATCCATCTCTCTCTGCCGAAGCTGTGGCTGTGACAAGTATCAAAGAGGGTATTGGCGAAGGTAGTAGAATTGTTGCTGCGGAGGACTCTACGCAGGGTTCGCTGGCTTTCATCAGCGATGATAGCACCAATACAGTGTTGGGTAGCGTGCAAATTTATGCGGGGAGTACGCTGGAAGTGATGCGTATTCGTCGTCCCTTTTTTGCCAGCAGCATCGAACCTTACCGTGTGCGCTTGAATTTGGTACAGGGACAAGCGCGCATCTTCTCGAATAGTGGCGATGTGCGACCTTTGCAGGTGGATTTGCAGACACCCCACGGCGTAGTTTCGCTGGATGCAGGCAGCTATCAAATTTCGGTCAATGCCGAGCAGACTGATGTGACTGTGCGCTCTGGAGAAGCACTCTTGAATCATCAAGAAAATGGCAGCATTGCTATCTTTGCCGACCAAAGCGCGTGGATGACCGCCACCGATTTTGCACGCGAACCCGTGTCGGCGGAACGCAATTTGTTGCGCAATGGCGACTTTTCTGAACCCATTCTCGATACGTGGCGGGCGAATGGAGTTGCCGTTGATGTCGAGCCTGGTAGTGTGAAAGTTTATGAACGTGAAGGTCGCTGGGTTGCTCATTTCTTGCGCCAGGGTGAAGAGAACGTTCACACGGAAGTTAGCATCGCTCAGGTTGTCGAAAAAGATGTCAATGTCTATGACAATTTGAGTATCCAACTTGATGTAAAACTATTGCACCAGAGCTTGTCTGGCGCGGGCTATCTTAGCTCGGAATTTCCGCTGCGTGTGGAAATTAACTATACCGACATTTATGGCAAGGCTCTTACTTGGCGACATGGCTTTTATTACCGTGATCCAGAAGATCCAAATTGGCAGATCACGGATGGGCAGAAGATTGATCCCTATATTTGGTACACTTATCAATCACCAAATTTGATGGAATTGCTGGCGGATACACATCCTGCGCGCATCAATAGCGTGCGCATTTATGCCAGTGGCTGGAACTATCAGAGTATGGTTAGCGAAGTCTATCTGGTTGCAGAGTAAGTGTCCACTGCGCCTGGGCCGGTGCGTTCCGGTCGCCGCGCGACAACCAAGCGTGGGCTTTGGGTGGCGGCGGCGTGTCTTGTTTATCTTATCCTCGCGGCATACCAGCTAGGTCTGCCCGGTCTCCATTATGACGAAGCCAAAGAGGCTGGCGTCAATGCAATGGAGTTGCTGACAGGCAGTTCTACAACCCCTTTTCGCAATGCCGCCCTCCATCTCTTTGGGCGGCAATTCCCTTTGATGGTGCAAGATTATATTGGCGCACTCAACGTCTACTTGGCATTGCCCATCCTCTGGTTCACAGGCGTGGGTGTGCCGAATTTGCGTCTGCTCGCTCTGTTGACGGGGCTTGCCGTGCTGCCCCTGGTTGCTTATGTTGTGAGTGCTTGGCAATCATTTGCGTTCCGCTCACCCACTCACGGCTCACCTCAATCTTCAAACCGTAGCACCTCTGGCGGACTGACCTGGGGTGGGGTGATGGCGGCGTGGTTGCTGGCAGCGGCTCCAAGCTTTATCTTTTGGAGCCGCCAGGGTATTTTTGTGACCAACCTGATGCAACCGTTGTCCCTGATTGCCATTTGGCAAGGAATGCGTTGGCTGGCAACGGGGGAACGTCACCGGCTGATTTGGGTGATGCTGGCTTCGGGCTTGGCGCTCTATGCCAAATTGCTGGCTGTTTGGATTATTGGCCCCTGGCTGCTGATTTTGGCTGTGCTGTGGCTGTTGGCGCAACGTGAGGGCAATGCACCCAGGCTGGACGCTGTGACGCTTGTGGGGGCTATGGTGGCTTTTGTGCTGCCCTTGTTGCCACTAATCTGGTTTAACATAGAAACTGGCGGCACATTTCAGGCTTTATGGGGCAATGCTGGCGAGAGCTATTATGGTGTGG
>JBBQIG010000675.1:0-2932 GCA_038324715.1 Anaerolineae bacterium
GTCTTGCTGGCAAAATGCTTACAGCGTCGCTTGCGCATGGCGATGGTGAGTATACCATACTGCAGCGGGGCTGTTGGAGCCGATTCGCAAAGACATGATCGCGAAAGTACGAGCTAAAGAGAGCATTCAAGACAAAACCTAGGGGTGCAGGCAATGGATAAGGCAAGCACTGGATGATACCTTGCTAAAGTGACAGGAGTCACCCTGCGCATACAGGCAAAGCCGCTTAAAACCTGTATGCATTACCATAGAAAAGTCAGCGGGTAACCAGTAGCCTACTAGTCACCCGCCAGACAAACCGAGATTTTTGTGTGAAAA
Source organism: Anaerolineae bacterium (assembly GCA_038324715.1). GTDB lineage: Bacteria > Chloroflexota > Anaerolineae > Caldilineales > Caldilineaceae > QEUY01. The sequence goes on from JBBQIG010000675.1 coordinate 319, forward strand.
TTTGCGGGCTAGACAGTCAATGCATCAAGGGCTTCTGACATACTGACATTGGCATCGACGTTGTAGTGGGTGGCAGCAACCTTGCCATTTTCATCCACAACAACTTGGCTGCGGATAATGCCCATCGTCGTGTTGCCATCTCTAGTTTTCTCGCCCCAGGCTCCATAAGCCTCGGCAATTGCATGGTCTTCATCCACCAAGAGCGTAAAGGGCAAATTATATTTGGTCTTGAAATTTTGGTGAGAGGCTTGATCATCGGGGCTAATACCCAAGACAACCGCGTTACGTTCTTCGATTTCTACATAGTTGTCACGAAAGCTACAGGCTTGGATGGTGCAACCAGGCGTGTCATCTTTGGGATAGAAATAGACGACAACTCGCTTGCCTCGATAGTCGCTGAGTTTCACCGTCTTGCCTTCATCTGTTACTGCCGAAAAATCTGGGGCAACATCACCCACTTGTAATTGTGGCATAGGGCTTTCTTTCATGTTCCTTAATTCGAGTCGTGGACGTATGATCTAAGGGGTAATCTAGATTGATACGCTAGTGGTTGAACGGAAAGTAAGTTGCTCTCGTTTAACCGTTCAGATTGTGTCTGTTGAACGATTTAAAGACAGCAACTTTGCTCCCATTTCCTACGTTAATAAATTGTAGGTGAATAGATTGTAGATGACCTGTTTTATTTCCACATTTCTTGTATATTGCATCTATATTGTGCAATAGTTCATCGCTGCCTACGTCTGTATAAAATAGCTCATCAGATACCTGATTACAAATGTTGTAATTAGGTGAGGGTGAAGATTGTGAAGCAACCTAATATGTCAGAATTCCAGCGCCGGTCTTTGTGCCGGACTCTAACACGTAGTCGGATCGTGCACACAAACATGCGTATCGGGATGTGGTTGATTGCGCTCATTGCAATTGTGCTAGTCATAGCCAACGGTAGCGGCTTGACTTCCCTTTACGCCCAGGAACAGCCGCAGCAAATCCCTGAGCAGAACCAACAGGCAACGGTCAGCTCTTATCTGACTGAAGCGTTGCGTGAAAGTGGTGGGGATGTGCCGATCCTGATCTTGCTCAAGGATCAGCCAGATTTGGCGCTGCTTGAAGCGGCTGCCATGAGTGCAAGCACCGTGAATACACTCACTGGTACCTCTGCCGCCGAACGTCGAGTTGCGCGTGCCACCTATCTCTATCAATCGTTGACAGCACATGCCCAGAGCAGCCAAGCCGATTTGCGCGCGTGGCTTGATGATGCGGGTGTCCCCTATCGTGCCTTTTACATTGTGAATATGATCCTTGTAAATGGGGATGCCACTTTGGTAGAAGCTCTGCGCCAACACCCTGATGTGGCGCGGCTAGACGCTGACCCGCAGGTGGATGCGCGTCATGAGTTGGCTGCACCGACACTGAGTTGGGCGCAAGTTTTGGCGCTGCCAGAGGCGGCAAATCTGCCAGACTCCCTAGACTCACCAGATACACCTTATGGGGTGAATGCCACGCGTGCACCAGAAGTGTGGGCGTTGGGATATCGGGGGGAAGGCATTACTATCGCCAGCCAGGATACAGGCGTTGAATGGGATCATCCAGCCTTAGTCGCCCGTTATCGAGGGGCGCAGGGTGAGACGGTGGATCATGTATACAATTGGCTGAATGCGATTCCCGAGGATATCGCCTTTGACGCCTGTGCGGGGCTTGATGCGCCCTGTGATGACAATGGGCATGGAACCCACACGGTAGGTACGATGATCGGTGCAAGCGATGTGATGACCTATGGCGTTGCGCCCGACGCGCTATGGATGGGCTGTCGCAACATGCGTGGTGGTATCGGCACGCCAGACACCTATACCGCTTGTTTCGAGTTCTTTCTTGCCCCCTACCCGCCTGGTGGCGATCCCTTTACCGACGGACGACCTGAGTTCGCCCCCCACATCGTTAACAACTCCTGGGGATGCCCGCCAGACGAGGGCTGCAACGTTGATTCGTTGCGCCAGGTGGTGGAGACCGTGCGCGCCGCTGGCATTATGGTTGTGGCATCGGCAGGCAATAATGGGATGTTAGGGTGCTCAACAGTCGTAGACCCCATCGCCATTTATGACGCCACCTTTTCTGTGGGGGCACATGATTCAAGTGGTTTGTTAGCGGGCTTTAGTAGTCGCGGACCTGTCATGGCAGATGGTAGCAACCGGCTCAAGCCCGATCTAACCGCACCCGGTGTAGGCATCCTCTCTACAACGCGATCTGGAAACTATGGTGCCTCGTCGGGGACAAGCATGGCTTCGCCGCATGTGGCGGGTGCTGTGGCGCTCTTGTGGTCAGCCGCGCCCTGGTTAATTGGCGAAATTGACTTGACTGAACAAATCTTGCTGAAAAGTGCCGCCGTGGTTGAGGACAGCCGTTGCAGTGGTGCCAGTGAAGCAATTTCGCCCAATCCTGCCTTTGGCTATGGACGGCTGAATGTAGCCGCCGCAGTGGAGATGGCGCAACCCTGGCAAACTGTCGCCACGGTCTCTGATAGTGTGGGCGCGCCTGTTGTCGGTGCAACAGTCACCTGGATTGATGCACGCACAGCCTATACCTATACTGCCCCCACGGATATTCAGGGTTCAGCACT
>JBBQIG010000676.1:0-2931 GCA_038324715.1 Anaerolineae bacterium
GACGCGTTCGTGATCCGTGGCATTGCAGCCACCAGCGTCAAGATCGCCACGACGACCAAACCCAACCCACCACTCAACAAGCGGCGTTGGGCTTGCGGTTTGCGCTGAAACCACTCGCGCGTACTCTGTATACCACTTCTAAGTTGATAGCCTAGCCTTTTCCGCATTTGCGGACCTCCTTGATGACAATAAAATGAAAACAGACAGGTCGTCGCAGTCTCGCTCTGTTAGCGTCCGGGCACTGCGCCGATACAACAGGTACAACACCAACACCAATATCCTATATGCCGCTTCCGCCCCGAAGGGCAGTCAAAAGAATCATCAAAAAGGCTATCGAAACATTCTCGATAGAGCATCCATCCGCCGCAACAGCCAATAAAGTGACCGGGCAGAAGGATCAACAAATAGACACGCATCAGCATGATGAATGCCGGTGTAGTGAAAAATCAGGTGCGCTATTTAGGTTCAGGGAAACAGGAGCAAAATCTTGGGATTGGCTGCCGGAAACAGCCGTTCGCGCTACTCCCCGTAGGGTTCCATCAATTATGACGAACCAGTTTCACGACGGATACGGTCAATTTTGCGAAATTGGGGATAAACTGGGGATAATTTTGATTAACTGGGGAAAAGTAGCGATAAATTGGGTGAAACACGCGCCAACGCCAGAAGCAGAGGGTGATTGCTTCCGGCGTTGGTAAATTTCTGATGCCATTTCAGATCAAAATGATAGCTTATTCTGTGCCGCTCAACATCGAACCCAAGTTGCGTAGCGTCTGCTCCAGCACCAACACAGCGTGCCAGTAATCATCCAAAAGAACATGCTCGTTGGGTGTATGATCCAGGCTGCTGTCACCAGGCCCATAGGCGACAATCGGGCAACCCCACACGGGTGCTACCACATTCATGTCACTCGTCCCGGTTTTGACCACAAATCCCGCTTTTTCATTCGGTGCAACCATGCGGATTGCCGCCAAAAAGCTGCGTACCAGCAGCGGATCACGTTCGCTGCGCCATGTCTGTTCATAGCCTCGGAAACTAAGCGTCACCGTTGCTGGATTGCCTACAAGTTGCATCGTGAGATGAGTCGCCTCCGGGATGACAATTTCAGGCAGGGCAGTAGACGCCTCGTCCTCCCCTCCAATGCGTTCTCTCATCCAGGCAACCACTTTGGCTGCAAATATGTGAACATCAAACTCTGGTGGCAAGCGAATGCCAATCGTCGCTTCCACCGTATCATCCATGCTCGGTGTGCTGTCAGTTCGCACACGGCGCAGGCTGGGCATCAACTGATCAAAAGTACGAGGACGATCCGCGTTAAAGAGCGCTGCATAAGCCGCCACCCAATTCCACAGATCCACAGCCACCGTCGCCACCCCAACATCTGGCCCTGCCGTGTGCATCATCGGCTGGGCCGCGCTCATCTCAAGCAGCAGCCGCCCTTTATACCCCAGTGTAACGCGCGGCCATCCGCTCGGCTCACCAATCACGCAAGCAACGGGAATGGGATTCTGGGTGCCATCAAAGCGGTCGCGGATTGCGCGTGCACCTTTACTTGTCGCCGCCTCTTCTTCCACAGCGCCAACTATGACTACGCGCAGATTATTGGCATGCGCCCAAGCATTCCCCGCGCGTGCTGCTGCCGCCACAAAGGTCGCCAATGGCCCTTTTGCATCGACACTGCCGCGGCCATAAAGCGCCTGTCCAGCTTCCGTCTCTTCAATCCGCACAGGAATATCACCAGGAACCGTGTCAATATGCCCCAAGAGCATCAGCACTTGCGGCGCATCCGCTGGCCCTAATTCCCCCACTGCCGAACCAGCCTCATCCACAAATGCACGCGCATACCCCAAAGAGTGCATCTGCTCCACCAACCAATGACTGGCGGCAGTTTCCTGGTGTGAGAGTGACGGAATCGCCACCAACCCTTGCAGCAGCGCCACCGCGCGGGCCTGATCTATAGACGGATCTACAGCCGTTGTTGCCATCTCTTCCTGCGTCATTGCTCTGCTGCTCTCAAATTTACTCTGGTAGCACCGCAGCCAAAGCCTGGATGCCAGTCTCAATCTCTTCTGGTGTGATAATCAAAGGAGGCAGCAAGCGGATGACATTGCTTCCCGCAGGCAAGACCAAAATGCCATGATCATCCATCAACGCCTTGATATAGCGCCCAGCCTTCTCGCGCAATTCAATCCCAATCATCAATCCCACGCCGCGAATCTCGCGCACAACCGTGCGCTCTCCCAAGGTAGCGTTGAGCCGCTCCAAGAGCAGGTTGCCCATCTCCGCTGCGTGCTCGATCACCTTTTCATCTTGGTAGATCTGAATGGATGCCAGCCCCGCCGCGCTCGCCAGGGGATTGCCGCCAAAGGTGCTGCCATGAGATCCTTGATAGAGCGCGCCGTTGACGCGATCGTTGTAGGCAATTGCCCCCATCGGGAAGCCGCCGCCGATTCCCTTTGCCATGCAGATGATATCTGGTTCCAAGCCAAAATGCTGATGACCAAACCACTTGCCCGTGCGCCCAAAGCCAGTCTGAATCTCATCAATCATCAACAGCGCGCCCCGTTCCCGACAGAGCTTTTCAGCTCCTTGCAGGAACTCAGCCTCGCCCATGTTCACGCCACCTTCCCCCTGCACCGTCTCCAAAACCACGACGCCAATGCTCTCATCCAAAGCAGCGTCGAGCTTTTCAAGGTTGTTATAGGGAACGTGTGTCACATTGAGTAGTGGCTCAAAAGGCTTGCGATATTTAGGCTCCCAAGTCATGGAGACCGCGCCCACAGTGCGCCCATGAAAACTACGCATCGTGGCAATGATGCCGGTGCGCTCAGTCACCAAGCGCGCAAACTTCAATCCGCCATCAATCGCCTCTGCACCACTGTTGGCAAGAAAAATATGATTAAGGTGCGGGGGCAACACCTCTTCCAACTT
>JBBQIG010000677.1:0-2908 GCA_038324715.1 Anaerolineae bacterium
AGCCTAGATTGTAGACAACTATTGCTGATGTCTCCTTTATATCAAAGCTATGACAAATTTTGCACAAACATTTATCTGGAGGGGTAGACAGGTTCCCATGTCCCCGATTCTGAAATGGTTATCGATGATCTTGTCGAACCGATTTTACCCAATAAGAAAAGGCTCCAGACGAATCTGGAGCCTTTTCTGCAAACAACGCGTTTCTGTGAAGGCTTATTCCTGCTGCACGTTTACTTCTCTTGTTGGTGCCAGGACATGGCTTCGCCGCGCACGATGCGTGCCCGGCTCTCATAGCGTCCGGGCCACTCGACGGGCAGGTCGCCATTTTCAGCCATCAGCGTGAGCGGGTTGACGCGCGTCTTCAGCGGCAGATAGACGCGTTGTCGCTTGCGTGCCGACTCAAATAGCGCCATCATCACCTCTTGGACCGCGCGTGCACGCTCGGCACTGCTGATTGGGTTGTCGATACGCCCTTCCACCCAGTCGATTGCCTCTTGGCATTGGTGTGCCCAAGCGTCATGCCAGGGGGCTTCAACTTCCTGCCAGCCGCTCGTGGATGAATTGAGATAGCGCACCGTCCCGATTTCGTGGTTGTAGCGGGCGGATGGGCCTTCGGGCGAATACATTGGCTCGTCGGTTGGAATCTCCTCGTCTGGGTGGCGAGTTGTATCCAGTTCCATAATGCCTTCGGTACCAATCACGCGGCAACCCTGCCCAATGCCGCGCACCAGATTGCCCTGGATCAAGATGGTCGCGCCGTTATCACACGATGCCAGCCCCAAACAAGCGTCTTCGGCGGGCAAGCCACGCTCCACGCGGTCAGTGGTGCGCTCGACTGCTCCCATCACCCACTCAACCTTGGGTTCATCCATCAGGAAGAGGGCTAGACGAATGTTGTGGGAGTTGGTGTTGAGGAGGTTGCCGCCATCATCCAACTGCACTTGTGTAACCTTGCCAATTGCCCCTTGGCGAATCAAGTCGCGCGCCTTGAGCCAGGTGGCGTGGTGCGGACGCTGGTAGGCGATCATGAGCTTAACGCCATTGCGCTCGCAAGCGGTGAGCATGGCGTCAGCCTCGCCCAGGTCAATTGCCATTGGCTTCTGGCAAATGATCAACTTAGGTCGTCGCGCAGCCGCGGCAATGACCATCTCTGCGTGCTGCTGATGCCAAGAACAGATATCCACGAACTCTGGTCGTTCCTTGTCAAGCATCTCGCGATAGTCGGAATAGCGGTTTTCATCACCCACGTCAAAGAAGTCGCCAAACTCGCGTCGGGCATCTGGATTCGTGTCGGCGAGCGCGCCAATGGAAGTTGGCTGCCCTGGAACGCCTTGCCAGCCGCGTGCATGCACACGCGCAATCATGCCGCAGGCGATAATAGCGGTACGGTAGTTGCTCATAAGTTTCTCCTGATTTTGGTTTGTGGCCTTATTTTTGTAGGGGATTTTGCAGAAAATAGGGTGGGTTGAATGGCATTGCTCAAGGTGATTACTCTCCCCCATGAAAGGGGGAGCTTCTAGGGCTATCGCCCATGCTCTGTAATCCCAGAGCAAGAATGTTCAAAGCAGCATTCTGGTCGCGGTTCAACTTGAGGCCGCAATGAGGGCAATCGTGGACACGGACAGACAAGTCTTTGGGAACAAGCGCACCACAGCCAGAACAGATTTGCGTTGTGCCTCTGGGGTTCACCCGTGCGACACCCCTACCAGCATTTGCAGCTTTGTAGGTGGTGTATTGCACAAATTGACCCCAGGCGACATCGGCAATGTTGCGGCTGATCATCTTGTTGCCAGTGATCTGCATCTCCTGAATGTCCAACTTTTCAAAGGCGATGAACTGGTATTGGTTGACCAGCTTACGCGACTGTTGGTGAGCAAAATTCTTGCGGCGGTTGGCGGCACGTTCGTAGGCATGACACAGCGCTCGAATCACCTTGCGCCGTTCGGGACTTCCCTTTGGGTACGCCTCTTTCTTGCGCTGCAAACGGGCAATATCTTTGGCGTCTTGCTTCATCCAACGTTGACGGTCAATCTTCGTGCTGTCGCTCATGGTTGCAAAAGTAGTCAAGCCCAGATCAATACCAACAACCTTACTGTTGATTGGCAATGGCGTGGCTTCGACTTCGCAGGAGAAACACGCGTACCAGTTATCTACCGCGTCACGCCGGAGGGTCAAGGTTTTGCATTGACCCATCAGGGGACGATGCAAACTAATCTTGACATCGCCAATCTTGCTAAGACGCACACGCCCGTTATCAAGGAATCGCCAGTTTCCTTTTTCCTGTGGATAGGTGAAGAATCATACCAGCCGTGCCCACGAAAACGGGGATAACCAGCTTCTTTTTCGCCAGACTTCACGCGGCGAAAGAAGGCGCGAAAAGCCAAGTCAAGGCGAGTCAAAGCCTCTTGCATCGCTTGAGCGTGACCTTCTTTGAGCCATTCGTTTCCGGCTTTCCATTGCGGAATCATATTCACTGTATCGTAGCGGCTCACCATCTTTTGCTCTTGCTCCCAACTGTTTTTGCGATTCTCCAATGCCTTGTTGTACACAAAACGGCAACAATCAAGTTGACGTTGCAGGGCGGAGCGCTGGGCAGGCGATGGATTGAGCCTGTACTGGTATGTAATTCTCATACCAACATTGTATCACGCCTCCTATACAGATGAAGATTTGTATAGACGTTTGGCGCATTCACCTCCCCGATGACCCTTACGAGGGGGACATTGGGGAGTACTCCGCGCCTTTTCTCTAGGACTGCTTCTAGAGGACGGGAATGACTCGGAAGGGTAGCTCGACAAAGCGACGGGCTGGAGCAACAAATTGCGACAACACAGATGCGGGCAATTTTGATGGCGAGTGAAGGTCGCAAATCTCCTGACGTTCTCATTCACCCACCGCATTTTCACCC
>JBBQIG010000678.1:0-2893 GCA_038324715.1 Anaerolineae bacterium
CGCTTGAAGTTTTCAAAGCTACGCATAATGCGCCCGACGCCTGCCAACTGTGGCACTGGGGGATCGTCGGGATGCAGGGCTAGGTGTACACCGGCTTCCTCCGCCACGGGCAAGATAGCCTGAATATAATAGGTGTAGTTGTCCCAAATTTCCTCGTCGGAATAGGTGCGCCCGTGGGTGAGCGGCGCATTCTCCACCTCGGCATAATCAAAGGCAGTCACCTTGGCTCCACCGCGCGCGAGGGTGGTGTTGGAGGTACGCCACACGCCGTCAATGGCCCAATGATAGCCAAAGATGGGGATGCCCGCGCGGCCCATGTTGCGGATGGTGTTTTGCATGTGTTCGATCTGCTCATCACGTCCGGGCAGACCCAACATGGCCTTGATGTAGAACTTGATAGGCACGTTCTCAATGGCGTTCAAGCGCAGACCTGCGTTATCACAGGCAGTGCGTAGATTCAGCAAGTCCAAATACTCCCACTGTTCGTCACCTGGAAGATGCACGGAGCCGTGATACATGTTGAACTGGATATCCTGAATGCCAAGCTGTTTGGCATAGAGGATGGCCTCATCGGTCAGTTGATTCAGTTGGCCCACTGCGAGACGCATGGGCAGTTTGTGAATGTCGAGCATGGATTCCTCTAATAGATGGAAGGGTAAGTATATTGCTAATGCGCTCATCTTGGGACGAGAGCAGGGATACGGCTTTCATTCAGGCACAGGAATTGTTTGGGAGCAGTTGCCAGGATCAGTCCCCAGGGTTAGTCGTGATGAAAGACTTCTTCCATGCGCGCCCACCATTCGCCTTCGCGACGGTTGGGAACAGGTTCTTGGCATGGATTCGTGTACGTCCACCACTCCTGTGTCACTGGATCAGCCGCCATCTTCTTCATATCCGCGGCAAAGTCGTCGCCCCAATATTCATAGTGGCTAAAGAGATAGCCATCGTGATAGTAGATGGTGTAGTTGCGAATGTTGGCGGCGGTGATGGTTGCCAGCACTTGGGGCCAAGGGTCGGCGTGGAGTGCCTTGTATTCGTCTAATTTTTCAGGCTTGACTTTGATGACCGAGCCATAACGTTTGGGTGGCATGGAGTTTCCTCGTTTGAAATTTTGTTTTGATGTGACTTGTGTAGTCGTGATACGAGAATTAACCTTCCTCGGAGCTTCAAGCTCCAAGGAAGGGGTGCTAATCAAGAAGATGACATAAGATGTGTGCTGCTCAGTCGATGCGGTAAAAGGAGCGGGCATTGGTGACAAAAATTTTGTGACGATCTTCGTCTGTGAGATCGGCTGTTGCCCAAAGTAGCACGTCGATCCACTCTGTATACTCTATTGCCTGTGTGGAGACAGGCCAATCACCACCGTAAAAGACGCGATCCACGCCAAAGCACGTAATCGCGTGATCGATGTAGGGGCGTAGTTGCTCGCGTGTCCACTGTTGATGGTCGGCCTCAGTTGCCAGGCCGGAGAGCTTGGCTTGCACATTGGGGTAGCTTGCCAGGACGCGCAGGTAATTACGCCAGGGATCGAGTTGGTTATCCTTGACCGCAGGTTTGCCAAAGTGATCAAGCACAAAGGAAACGCTGGGACATTGATCGACCAGGCGAATCGCATCTTCCATCTGATAGTGTCGAATGCAGATGTCAAAGCTGAAGCCATAGGCAGGAAGCAATTGCACCGCTTCGACAAAAGCAGGTTGAATACAAAAGCCCGGACCTTCCCCTTGGATCAAGCGACGAATACCTTTGACGAGGGGATAGAGCTGCAATGCTTCCAAGTAGGTGTGCATTGCCTCTGGACCAGCTTCCAGCGCGGCAGAAGCGACAATGGCTTGGATGCGTGGTTCTCGTTCTGCTAGTTCCGTGACCCACTCGACCTCAGCCACTCGCTGTTCCGGCAGGCAATCGGCCTCTAGAAAGATGATTCCCTGGAGGTCCACACGCTTTTCGCCACTGCTGGCGGCGGCATCAAGATCAGCAGGAAGGTAAGGGTGGGCAATGGTCGGGGCGTCGCTGTGCCAGGGATAGTTCAGCCGTGCTGGGTCCCAAAAATGGATATGACTATCGACAATGGCTTGGGGCATGATAGTCTCGCTCTCTATAGGATTATCTAGGGTATCGGGGTGCGAATTCGGTAGTTGCGGCGTGCAGATAAAAAAGATGCAACAGGAGCACGCTGATACAATTGTAGCATCGGCGCAGGTGGGTCGCAATCTGACTGTGAGATGGGTGGGGAGATGGCGGGCATAGACGCGCAGCGGGGGGTGATTCCAGTTCTGGAATCACCCCCCGCTGTGTACTGCTAGCAAATACCCTTGATTTATGGGGTACAAACATCGATGCAGGAGGTCTACGTAGTAGACTGTAAATGAAGTTGGCGACTGCTTTGACTACTTTATAAGTTGCTTTTCCGCTTGCCGGGGGCATTCCCCCGGCTATCCAGATGTCAAATCAGTTGCCTTGCGCCTGCTTCGCCAGATTAGGCTACGGCGCTGGCTGTTTCTGCTTCAGCAGCCTTATTTAATTCGAGTTCAACCGAGATGTGAAGGTCATCTCCCACCAAAACGCCACCGCCTTCTACGACACCATTCCAGGTGAGACCCCACTCCTTGCGGCTAATGGTAGTCTCGGCATTGAAGCCAGCCGCCAAGAACGGGCCGAATGGACTCTTGCGTGTACCCTCATAGTTCACATCGAGCACGACTTCCTTGGTAACGTCGCGGATGGTCAAATCGCCGATCAACTTAGCGGTATTGGCACTGGTCTGTTGCACCTTCTTGCTCTTGAAGGTGATATATGGGTAGGTCGGCGCATCCAAGAAGTCAGGTGAGCGCAGGTGAGCATCGCGATCTGCTTGACGGGTATTGATGCTGGCGGCATCAATCTGAATATC
>JBBQIG010000679.1:0-2891 GCA_038324715.1 Anaerolineae bacterium
CAGCCCAATATTGACAATGATCGGACATTGAATGCGATCAACAAAGTTGTGACAATCAAAATAGGCTAAAGTGTCCGTTACTTGCTGGCGCGATTCAGGATGCAAGTGCAGATACTCATTGATCTCCTCATAGGGATAGGAGTGAGTCAATTCAATGGCATCAATCATTCCTGCCAAATAGGGTGCCTGGGCTGAAGCCGCGGCGATCTCTGGGCGCATGGAAGTCGCCAAAAGCGTCAAGGCACCACCCTGACTCCCCCCCTGTACGCCAATGCGCTGGCTATCCACTTCCGGTCGCTCCAACAAGAAGTCAATTACCCGAAACGCATCCACATAAAAGCCGCGATAGCCATAGGTGTTGCGGTCAGTAATATTGTGGGTTAACAATCCAGGATAGCCAGGATTGTATTGCTTGTTGCTACGCAGCTTGCCACGCGGAGCCACACCAAAGGTTGCATATCCCCGCAGCGCATAGGGTTTGGGCAACGCTGGCTCGCTGACATAGCCAGGGTAAAAGACCATGGCGGGCAGTGGTTCCTGGCGCTGGCGCGGCAAACAATACCACCCCGCAATACGCACATGATCCAGGCTGTCGTAATGAACTTCAAAGACTTCCACATCTGGGGTCGAACGCATAGGGACAGGCGTCACCTCTGCGTTGAGGGGGATTTTTGCAGCTTGGGCCATTACATCTTCCCAAAATGCGTCGAAATCGGGTGGTTTCACCACCGCCGTGCCATAGTCGGCAGCATTGCGTGCACTCATGGCTATTTCTGACTCCTCACTAAGTTTGTGGACTAGATTTTGTACTGGGTTAAATATTCAATCCATCCCTTAAGCAGCAGACGGATGTTGAACCGATTGGAGCAGGGCAACCAGATGCCCTTGGACGATCTTCTCTTCCCCCGGCTCAAGAGTATAGGGGTTGAGATAGATGCTTGTCGGGCCATTCGGTGCCACCGCAATTGCAGGGTCGCCATCCAGTAAACGCTGCACAATTTCGTCGCCAGTGATGCCAAGACGCTCGACATCCAGCGTAACCTGGGCGCGCGGCACCGCTTGTCCCGCGCCATTGGGAAAGGAGCGTTCGGCGTGCACACCTGGAATTTGGTTGAGCGCAGCACACCAATCGGCAACCCACTTCTCATGCCGTGCCGCGCGCGCTTCATGATCCAAACCCAAATACCACTTCACCGCCGCCAACAGCCCAACCATCTCCTCTTTACCAACCTTCATCGCACGACCCATCGAGTGGTTGGGGCTACCATTCACAGCACAAGCTTCGATCAGATCCTTGCGCCCCAAAATCAAGCCCGACGCTTGCGGTCCATGCAGATCCTTGCCGCCAGAAAAGACCACAAGATCGGCCCCCATTTGCGTAAAGCGCCACAAATTTTCCACAGGCGGCAACTGCGCGGCGGCATCAATCAACACGGGTAGCCCGTGGGCATGGGCAATTTCGATAAACTTTTCCAGGGGAATGTCACCAGGGCCATTCATGCCCGCCTGGGTCCAAAAGACAAAGGCCGTATTCTCATTGATGGCCTTTTCCATCTCTGCCGGGTCTGTATGCTGTGGTGTTCCAATCTCCACCATCTTCACACCCACCGAGCGCACAGCATGATCATAGCCATTGCGATGTGCTTTATGCACAATCACTTCATTCTTGAGACCTGTCAGATCCGGCAATTGTGCAATCAATTTCGGGTCTGTGCCCACAATACAAGCAGCAGTCGCCAAAACCAAGCCTGCGGCTGCACCCGTGGCAATATAGGCAGCCTCATTATGGGTTAGTTCGGCAACGCGCCGCCCCACCGCAATTTGCAATTCATCCAGGTGGATATGCGTGCGCGAGGCTTCAACCATCGCCGCCATTACTTCCGGTGGCATGATCGAGCCGCCTAACCGAGTATACGTGCTCAACGCATTGATGAGCGGACGCACCCCTAAAGCGGTATAGTTCATGGGTTTACCCCTGCTTCTAGAGAGTTTGCCAGTGATTGGCGCGAGATTAACTACAAGACAGGCAAAGAACAGATCAAGAAATAGCTAAGCTGAATGGAAAGGTGACAAAGGAGGAGAGATGGGGTCAGCCTCAATCTTGAGAACTGTTGCCAACCCCATGGTAGCGCAATCGTGTGCTTGTTGGAAATGTGAGATTCAACAAACGACATTCAACAAGCAAAGGGGAGAGTGACCTATCCCTTGATTCCTGACATGACAATGCCCTGTACAAAGAAGCGTTGGCCCAAGAAGAAAATGATGATGATCGGCAACATGGAAAGAATACAAGCCGCCATCAACATATGCTGCATAGGCTCACCACCAATGTCCGGCACAGTATTAAAGAATTGCAAACCCACCGCCACGGTGAATTTCTCTGGCGAGTTGAGATAGATCAAGGGCCCCAGGAAGTCACTCCAGAGACTGATAATCATAATAATACCCAACGTTGCCAAAACAGGCTTACACAAGGGGAGCAGAATCGACCAGAAGATTCGGAAATAGCTAGCCCCATCAATCAGTGCAGCCTCATCCAGATCACGTGGCAGTGAAAGGAAGAACTGGCGCATGAGGAAGATGGCAAAGCCGCTGCCACCAAACCAAAGCGGAACCCACAAGGGCAAGAGCGTGTTAATCCAGCCCAGGCGGTGAAAGAGCACAAATTGGGGGATGAGCGTGACTTGGGCTGGAATCATCATTGTTGCTAAGGTGAGCATAAAGAGCAGATTGCGCCCTCGATACTCGAAGCGTGCGAACGAATAAGCCACCAGCGAGGCAGTGATCACCGTGCCTGTCGTGCCCAAGACGACAATGATCAGCGAGTTCCACGCCCAGCGCGTGACCGGGATGCGCGAAATCCCCAAGACATTCACATAGTTGACCCACTG
>JBBQIG010000680.1:0-2886 GCA_038324715.1 Anaerolineae bacterium
GGGGCGCGTGGTGGATTGTCCCGTGACTGTCGCGCTGTTGACCTCCCACGGTGATTCGCTCGATAAGCCGACGAGCAGGATGCGTGTCGCGGGTCTGTTTGTGGCAATGAAATCCACTTGTGCTTGCAGCGGTGCGCTTGAGGAGTGATGGGCAAAGCCGCCCGTCGAGTGTGTGGGAAGCACCAAGAGGGGAATCAGCCAGATGGGTTTGCTCCTTTTACCCTCCTTCAACTCTTCTTCCCCGGCAGGTACTGTCTCGGTCTTTGGCTCGCCAATAGTTTCGGCGACCGCTGGTACAGAGTCGAGGAGCAAAGGGCCAATGATGGCACGAACCGCAGGGTCAACCAGCAGTTTTTGTGCCGCTCGCTGGGCTTGTATGGGATCACCGCTATCATCCAGGGCAAGCGGCAGCAGATCCATGCCCGGAGGGGCGCACTCATCTAACGCTTGGCGCATTGCCGCCAACGCAGCATAGCCACTTTCGCGATAGATCCCTTCAAAGGGCGCAATGAGGCCAATCTTGACAACTGGGCGCACAGAAGTGCACCCAGTCAAGAAGAGCGCGAGTATGAGCACTTGTAAGGTAGTCGGGAACCAACGGTAAGTGTGCAAAGATCTACTCCGTCGGCAAGCACTGTGAAAAAGCGACTGTAGAAATGCCTTTGTAGAAATGTCTTTGTAGAAATGTCTTTGCCGTCTATTGATAGCCGAACGTGCGCATGTTTTGTTCTTGCTCGGCGAGGGTTCTTGCAAAGACATGGCGACCATCGTCTCCCGTTGCCACAAAGAAGCAGTAATCAGTGGCTGCGGGGTTTTGGGTTGCCTGAATTGCGCTGAGTCCTGGGCTGGCAATGGGCGCGGGGGGTAGCCCTTGATTGAGATAGGTGTTATAGGGGCTGATGACGGTGGCATAATCCTCGATACGTTGCGGCTTCCACCACCAATCGCCTACTGTTCCCCGTGCATATTGCACGGTGGGGTCAGCTTGTAGAAAGGTGCCACCCACTTCCCCCACACAAACGCTATTCAGGCGATTTAGATAGACGCTGGCGATCAGCGGACGTTCATCCGCTTGAACGGCCTCACGCTCGACAATGCTTGCCAGCGTGAGAAGGTTGCGCCCACTCAATCCACTGCCCCCGCCGACCAACCCTTCTTGTCCGACCTTATCCTCAAAGTTGTTGAGGAAGGAGGTAATCACCAATTCTGGTGTGCTTGCAAAGACTGGAAAGCGGTAGGTGTCGGGGAAGAGAAAGCCTTCAAGCGTGCCATCTGCGGGTAGGTCGCTTAGGAATTCATAATCATTAAAGACCGAAAGCGTGCGCGGCGCGCGCACGGCGGTCAAGAAGATGTCAGGTTGCATGACATTGTTTTCTGCAAGCCGTTCGGCAACTTCTTCCGCGCGGAAACCTTCGGGAATGGTGACCAAGACCTCCTCAAAGAGCGCTGTTTGGAGTGCTATTGCAATTTCGGGGATGGTCATGCTTTCAGCAAGCATAAAGTTGCCCGCTTCAATATTTCGCTCTAGCCCCGTGACACGCAAATATAGATTGAATAGATCGGAATCGCGAATGAACCCTTCTGCGGCGAGGCGCATGGCAATAAAGCGCGCTGGTTCGCCTGGAACAATGACAAAGGGCCGCGGGCGGACATTTGTACTGGCGGGGATGGTTAGCTCGTCTTCGCGCAGTCGCAAGTTAAAGGCGAGGATTTGACGCTCAATATATTCGGGGGTAAGTGCGTTTTGTCCTGCCGTAGGGTCAACGAGGCCATCGGTCTCTTGAGGCGCGCCCAGGAATTGTTCTGTAAGATGGGCCTCTGCCACGACCCACGTTCCAATGATCACCGCGCTCACGATCACCAAAAAGCCTAGCCTTACCAAATTGGTCAGCAGATGTTCAGGATGTAGCCATTGCTGCCAACCATTAGCATCTGTTTGTTTCTGCTTGCCATAGCGCGCGCGAACCAACTCGCGCTGCTCCTGGACAGTTAATCGAGTCGACAATTCTTACTCCTGGTCTCCAACTGGTTCTGCGTCTCCGGCTAGGTCTGCACCCTCTTCTGGTTCCACAGCCTTTTTGTCCATCTTTCTATCCATCGTTGCAGACTCATCTAAAGATGTGGACCGCGCGGGTAAATCAATGACTTCCATTATCGCCAGCGATGGCTCACTGCGCCGGTGTGCTGACAGAAACCCTTCGAGAATGACGGTGGCGGCAATGGCATCTTCCGCCTGGCGCGGCCACTGATGGGCTAATTCGCGCGCCGTAAAGCTGCTTAGACGTTCATCCCAAAAGGCGATTGGCACGGGTCTACCCAAGAGAGTACGCAGGGCCTGGGCGAGACGCATGGCCCATTTGCGTGTGGTTTGGGCTTGTGTGCCGCTGCTGCCATCCATGTTGAGGGGGAGTCCACAGACAACGCCGACAATTTCCTCGTTTTTGACGATTTGGGTCAGCTTTGCAAAGTCGTCGCGACGGCTTTTGCGGGTGAGGGTGCTGTGAGGGCGTGCCGCCAGCCGCAAGGGATCGCAGAGAGCAAGGCCGATGCGCGCCAAACCTACATCCAACGCCAACAGCTTGCCCTCTGTGGGAAAGCGCGCTGGATTCGTTTTGTCGGCAGGGGCGCTGGCGTGAGTTGTGCCAGATTCGTCTATGTTCATTGTTTCACTCATCATATCGAGAGTCTCATTCATCTTATTGGGCCGCCAAACTTTCGTCATACTCAACGCGCACCTGTATACGGCTGGAGAATGTGGGCAAGGTATCCAACCACTCGGGATCGCGGTAAATTTCGGGTGGACGTACAAGTGGCCATTGCGCCATGAGTGTCGAGATTGCTTGCTCTGGCGTCAACCCGGCAACGGCTGAACTTACTTTGCCTGGG
>JBBQIG010000681.1:0-2885 GCA_038324715.1 Anaerolineae bacterium
CCATCTTGTCCAGCGCATCCGTGATGAAGCCCATCGCTTTGCCATTACCTATCACCGGAATTTGCGCCAAAAAGAGCAGACACGCTCTCAACTTGATGAAAGTAATGGCATTGGCCCTGCGCGGCGTAAGGCATTGCTCACCTACTTTGGTGGTGACGTTGACCGCATCCGCCAAGCCACCGTAGAGGAACTTGTTACCGTGCCTGGCATGAATCGGCGCGCGGCAGAGCTTCTCAAATCTCAGCTTTAAGATTGCATCCAAAATGAATGTGAAAGCTACATGATCCCGACCCCATCACTAGGCTCGCCACAAAATCAACGATCACAAGATCAAAGATCACAAAGTCAAACAGATGATGCTGTGGCTCTTGTTGTTCAACGCCTAGTTGCATGGGGCTTGCCACAAGATGATGCCGCCTATGCCCTGCAAGGGGCTGTACGCTGGCGAGAAATGGCCCCACGCCAATACCTTTTCAGCCAGGATACCGCCGTCATAGCCATCTATTTATTGGTTGAGGGCAACATCTTCCAGGAAAAGATCACCGTCGATAACCAGGGCAATCGTCGAGTCACCTTACGGCGCGAAGCACAACCTGGCGAGTGGATCGGCCATTATGACATGCTCTATACACAGCAGTATGGCACCCGCGCCCGCGCCACAGAAGCCAGCCGTCTCATTGAAGTAGATTCTGCGGCGCTCAATCGCTTGCTCTACCGCTATCCTCGCGTGCGCCAGCAGATTGCCCCCATGGAAAAGATCGGTCGACTGCGTACCGTCCCCCTCTTTGGCAGCTTGGATCTCACCGTCCTAAGCTACATCGCAGATGCCTGTCGTGCCGAACGTATCCCAGAGAACACCTTGCTTTACACAGCCGAGCAACCTGCCGAAGATCTTTTCATCGTGGATCAAGGTCAAGTCTTTCTGAGCGGTGATGGCAATGACGATGGCTATGACAAGACAGGGGTGGGCAACGGCATGGTCTTTGGCCTCTTTGAACCAAGCCGGTCTGAAACAAGCCGGTCTAAAACAAAAGGTGGGGGACGCAACGCCGCCGCCCCACCTTATGGGCATTCAGCCAAGACCAGCGTCCCCTCCACGATCTTTGTCATCGCTCGCCGTCAGTTGCTTGATCTGGCGGATCTAACGCCAGAGACTACGGGCAATACATTGCGTCAACAGGCAGAAGAAGCTGTAGACGCGGTGACTGTCTTTTCCCAATACACACCCGAAGAACGTCGCGCCCTTCTGGGATATATGAGCCACTACTATATCCCCATCCACCACTTGCTCATGCAGCAAGGCGAAGTTGGCAATAGCTTGTGGATTCTGGTGCCAGGCAGCCGCGCCACACTCTTTGCGCTGGAAAGTGGGCAAGCTCTCCAGCCTACACCCATCTATGGCCCCAACTTCTTTGGTGAGTTGGCGTTGCGCGTCGATCACACGCTCAATTCCACGGTGCAAGCCGAACCAGGCAGCCAATGGCTGCGCTTGCATCAAACCGACTTCCGCGCCTTCTTGCATAGTCACGGGCAAGAACTGCTTGCAAAATTGACCCTCAGCCCCGACGCCGAACGCTTTTTGGGCCATGCCGAAGAGCGCAAACGCTACCCGTGGCTCCAAGTGGGCGAAAACCTGGTGCTCTTTCAACAACGCCACCCGCTAGCTCTCTTGCGTAATATTCTCTTCTCACTCGTGCTTTCCACCCTTGTACTCGTGGCGTGGATTACGCTTGCCGCCCAAGGTTGGTTAGCTCCCTGGCTCTTATGGCTCTTTGGAATCTTGGGCTTTGTCTCTTTGCTGCAATTTATTTGGGGATTGCTCGACTATCGCAACGATTACTTGCTGATTACAAACCAACGTTTGGTGCGCCAAGAACAGGTACTCTTCATCAACGAGTATCGGCAAGCGGCATTTCTGGAACAGATCCGCAGTGTGGAAGTGACCACCGATTTCATTGGCAATTTGTTTAAATATGGCAACCTACGCATCCAAACTGCGGCAAGCAGTGGCATCATCGACTTTGATTTCGTTCCTGACCCCATCCGCGTCAAACAGACCATCCTAGAACAACAAAGTCTCCGCCAGCAGCACTATCAAGCATCAAGCAAGATGGTCATTCAGAATTTGCTAGAGGAGCGCTTTGGGCTACGGTTACGACTCCCACCGCGCGTCACGCCGGCCCTCAACGCGCCCACAATTCATCTAGCACACAATTGGCAAGAGCGGCTGAAACATGCCCTTGATATTGGCGCACATCTAGAAATTCGTACTGAGGAGCGCATTATCTGGCGCAAACATTGGTTCATCCTCCTGGGACGCGCCTTCTTTCCTGTCTTGATACTCATTGGGGTGCTCGCAATTCTCATTGGCGAGCAGTTGTTGCCACAGCCACTTCAGCAATTTGTATTGCCCATCAATATTCTATTGACGTTGGTGGGGTTGTGGATGATGGGGTGGATGGCGTGGATTGTAGCCGATTGGCGCAACGATACTTATGAGGTAGATGCCAAGCAGATTTCGGACGTAGAAAAGAAACCACTCTTCTTCTCTGAGCAACGGCGCAGCGCGCTCCTGGGTGAAATAGAAAATATCGAGGTCAGCATTCCCAGCCCATTGCATTACTTACTCAACTTTGGCAATGTGCGTCTACAAACTGCCGCCACCCAAGGTGAATTTTCATTTGACTGGGTACCCAATCCACGCGGTGTCAGCGAAGAAATCCGCCGCCGCATCGAAGTCTACCGCTACCAACAAGAAAATAATCGCGCCCGCCAGCGAGCGCAAGAGTTACCAGATTGGTTTGAGATGTACAACCGTTTGGGAGGTGATAATATTTTGCCCCAACATCGCGCAGATGGCTAGGCATTATGAGGGCAGGGTGGGA
>JBBQIG010000682.1:0-2880 GCA_038324715.1 Anaerolineae bacterium
TTGTAGCCAGCGTTGTTCACCAATACATCCACGCGACCATAGGTCTCCAGCACATTGTTGACAAAGGCGCGGATGCTATCCAGCTTGGAAACGTCTAATTCCCATGATTCAGCGCGACGACCTTGTGCGCGGCAATACTCCGCCACAGGTTCCAATTCGCTAACGGTGCGACTCCCTAACGCCACATCAGCACCATATTCAGCGCTAATCTGTGCAATCGACTTGCCAATCCCACGCCCTGCGCCGGTGACGATGACGACCTTATCGGTGAGTTCAAAACTAATCGTACGTGCCATTTTGTCTCCTTCAAAGTTTTAAAAGTATGCAAGACTTATAGAACGAATTCTTCACGATTCACTGCAACACGATCCAAGCAAAATCTTACAGAACTGCTCTGCCTAGAGTGCGGCGAGTTCATCAAAGCAAGCGGCGTCCAAGGCCTTATGGAAGGCATCGCGCTGGGAGGCATCAAAGGGACGGCTTGGAATGCGCGGCTGACCACAATCAAAGCCCAAACGCGCCATGACCTCTTTCTTCATTGCGCCCATGAAGCCAAACTGGAAGAGAATCTGCGTAATCTCGTTGGCACGCAACTGCAACTCTGTACCCCGTGCCAAATCACCAGCGGCGCGTGCCTCTTGAATTGCACGATAAGTACCGGGAATATAATTGAGTGTGGAGCCAATGCAGCCATGCGCGCCAAAGAGCGATGCAAAGAAACATTCCTCATCCATCCCCGAAAAGACCGTCCACTCGTATGGCCCTTTGTACTCTTTTTCAAGTTCCAAAATCATGCGGAATTCATGCATGTTGGGGCCTGTATACTTGCTGCCCGCAACTGTAGGGATGGGCATAAGCGCGCGCATCAGCGCAACAGCATCGGCTGGCCCGCCAAAGATATAGCTCAACAAGGGAATTTCGGGTGCGGCATTGCTCAATCCACTGTAATAATCCACGATGCTCGCAACACTGCCGAACTGGGGAGGGATAATGCTGGCAATGGCGTCGGCTCCTGCATCCTGAGCATGGCGTGACAAGAGCACAGCATCCCGCGCAACCATCGTACCCACGTGCACAATCACCGGCACTCGCCCAGCCACTTGGTCAATCACTGTTTCGGCAACCGCTTTGCGCTCGTCCACCGACATATAGATGCCTTCGCCAGTACTGCCGCAAACATAGAAACCGCCTATCTGCTTGCCAATCATAAAATCTACCAAATTACGCAACACGGGCAGATTCACCTGATCATCAGCTGTGAACGGTGTCAGCAGCGCAGGCCAAGCCCCCTGAAATAGACTCATCACATTCCTCCCTGTGGATTAAAACTGGGAAAAGAAAAGGCAATATTTAGATGGAAAAATCGATTGGTAGACACGTGGCAACAACAAGGATCTACTCTAGGAGTGGTGCTACATTCAACAACATGCCCAAATAGACAGATTGCTAAAGCAGCGATGAAGTTAAAAATAGATGCTCATCAAGGTTAACCCGCGGCCCACCTCCTGTCAAACTGAAAGGGGTATAGGCAGCAATAGTGAACCTGGGAACCAGCACAGCGGTCAGTACCTACTGCCGCGGCCTGCCACCTGCTTTAACCCATGCTTGATCCGCATAGGGAATTGCACGGCGGAAGCCTTCCTCACCCGTCTTGCTAGCCTCTTCCACACTAATCCAACCGTCGAAGCCATTCTCACGCAGCATCTGATAAATCTCCACAATCGGCGATACACCCTCGCCCAGCAGCACAGGCTCAAAATAACCCACGCGCGCAATGTCATTCGTGTGAATCACCGCCACGCGATCTTTGACCTGCGCCAAAACCCGCAGCGGATCATCGCCCGTCGCCAGTGTGTTGGCTGTGTCAAAAAGAATGCGCAAGCCTGTGCCTTCTGTACGTTGTACAATCTCCAAGAAAATATCCGAGGGTTGCGAGAAGTCATTGTACGTCCACGCATAGCCCTTGGTGTGATTCTCATAACAAAGCGTAACCCCCTGCGCGGCAGCATTATCCAGACAAGCCGTTAGCCCTGCCACAGCCCACTCCAATGCTTGCGCACGCTCAAGACCAGGGTGCGCTTGTCCAGCAGTGACGCGAATGTAGCCCGCGCCCAGCGCCGCCGCCACGCCGATATAGCGGTGCAATTCTTCCACTTGGCGCGCTCGTTCGTCTGCGTCGGGATGGGTGAAGTCGGCATAGGTCACTAACATCGCAATCTGGACGCCAGCATCTTCTGCTTGTCCACGTAGCGTTTTCAGGGTATCTGCATCGGTGCTTGCCAAGTGCACCACACTCACATCAGCCCCATCCAGCCCCAACTCGGCAGCCAAACGGAACCAATCGGGCAACGTGCGCTTCCCATCAGTCAGGTCAGGGTAGAGCGAAACAGGCAAACAGCTAAGTTTCATCGCTTCAGAGCACCTTTCAAATTTACCTCTCGAATTTTAGATTCAAATTTTAGAAGAGCCACATCAGCCAAAGCACACCCAAGCAAAGGCTCAACAGCGTAATTGGCACACCTGCCCGCAGATACTCGCCAAAGCCCAACTCCACCCCACGTTGCTTGGCAATCTCCGCCACAATCAAGTTTGCCACCGACCCCAACAGAGTCAGATTGCCCGCAAAGGTGGTTGCCATTGCCAGCGTCAACCAAGTCTCTGTGGGCGCAGGAAAACTTGGCACAAAGGGACGAAACAGCAGAACTGCAGGGACATTAGAGATCAGGTTACTCAGCAGCACCCCTGTTGCAGTCAACGCCCAAATGCCCCGTTCGGCAATCGGCTGCATCACCGCAAAGAGTTGCTGGCTAACGCCCAATGTCTCTAGCGCGCCCGTAACCACAAACAACCCGGCAAAGAAGACCAACAGCGACCAATCGA
>JBBQIG010000683.1:0-2868 GCA_038324715.1 Anaerolineae bacterium
TGCCCCTGCTCGCGCGCATAGCGTCGAGCAAACTTGAAGGCTCCTTCGTTGGCATCCGCCCCTGTAAGGCTGAAATGCACCTTGTCGGCAAAGCTTGTTTCACAGAGCAATTGTGCCAGCTTGGCATGGGGCGCTGTGTGATATAAGTTGCTCATGTGCAGCACGCCTGTGTTGACGGCTTCTTGCACAGCCTGGGTGATACCAGGGTCGTTATAGCCGAGGGCATTGACGGCAATACCAGAGACACAATCAATGTACGCTTTGCCTTCGGTGTCATATAGGGTGCTGCCCTCGCCCCGTTCAATCACAAAAGGTGGGCGGCTATAAACGCCCAGTACATACTCTTGTTCCAGGTCAATAATTTCCTGAGTATTAATCTTCTGAGCGTTCATGCTGGTTTCTTCTCCTCTTGCTGGTTCTGATTTTTACACCTGATGCACTTCTGCGTCTGTACGAGCGCCCGCAGCTTTAGGCTGTTCGTGCTCCAATTACACCCGTTCCACCACCTTCTTGCACGCCCGCAATGTTGGTGATGACCGCTTGCGCCACCCCCCCATTCTGCACAGCGTGGATGGCACTACGCACCTTGGGGATCATTCCCCCTGTAATCAGTCCGTCTTCTATCCATTGTTCGGCTTGGTCGGCGGTGACTGCACGCACGACGCGACCGGCAATTAATATTCCGGGTACATTGCTCACAAAGATCAATCGAATTGCACCCAACTTAGCGGCAACGGCAGTGGCTGCATGGTCGGCATTGACGTTGTAACTGAGCGCATCATGTGTCCCAAAGCTGATGGGGCTGATGACGGGAACAATGCCCGCTGCGCTCAACGTATCAATCAGATGCGTATCTACATCTTGTATATCACCCACGCGGCCTAAATCCCCCAAAGGATGCCACATCTGCTCGACATAGATCGTGCCATCATCCACGCCACTCATACCGGCTGCGCGGATTCCCGCATTGACCAGCGCACGTACAATGCGTTTGTTGGTCAGCCCACTCAGCACCATCTCCGCCACATCCATGCTGGCTTCGTCGGTCACGCGCAATCCTTCAATAAATTCAGCGTGTAGCCCCAGCTTCTCTTGATACTGTGCAATGGTCTTGCCACCCCCATGCACAATAACCGGCTGATGCCCTTCATCCTGGATCGCTTTGACGGCTAGAACCAGCCCATTCAAAAAGGCAGGGTCGTCCAACTCATTGCCACCTACCTTGACCACGATGTTAAATCTTGGCTCGGCACTTGGCGTTGTTACAGTCGAAGTCACAGTCGAAGTTACAGTCGTGGTCATACTCTCTGTCGTGTTGCTTGGCTGCGTTTCTGCACTCTCCACGTCGCTTGTCATCCCCATCAGAGCAGACCCGCAGTTTCTTCAATGCCCACGGCAATGTTGAAATTCTGAATCGCTTGCCCACTCGCACCCTTGATCAAATTATCCAGAGTTGCCACAATGATGTAATCCTCTCCATCGGGCTGGTTGGGGTCCGCAGGTGTGATGCTAATGGCAACACGGTTGGTATAGTTGGTGTAACGCAGCGTAGCGATTTGCCCGGCAGGCAGCAAATGGATAAACGGCTCACCTGCGTAGGTCTCACTATAGAGATCGCGCACCATCTGCTCGGTCACACCTTCGGGCACACTAACATAGATCGTGCTTAAAATGCCGCGATTGACAGGCAGCAGGTGGGGCGAGAAGATAAAGCGATGTGCATGCTGACCATTGACGCGATTGAGAACTTGCTCCATCTCGGCAATATGCCGGTGGCGTTCGCCAATGTTATAAGGGGTCATGTTCTCGTTGGCTTCGACAAAAGAGTACATGAGTTTGGTCTGCTTGCCCGCGCCGCTAATTCCACTCTTGCTATCAACGATGACCTTGTCACTTAGCCAGCCAGCCTTTGCCAGTGGATACAGACCAAGATTGACGCTGGTGGGATAGCAGCCTGGGTTGGCAATCAAGCGCGCACCCACAATTTGCTGGCGATTCACTTCGCTCAGCCCATAGACAAACTGCTCCATCAAGTCGGGTGCGGTGTGGGGAATGTTGTACCAGCGCTCGTAAATTTTTGTGTCGGTTAGGCGGAAGTCGGCGCTTAGGTCAATGACACGCACGCCAGTTGCTTGGAAGGCGCGCACCGGTTCAATGGATGCTGCGTGGGGCAGACAGAGGAAAACAACGTCTACTTCATCCGTCTTTTGCATCGCATCTGCTAGCGAAATCAGCGGATAATCAAAAGGCACAGGGTGGACATCGGAAAGGTGCTTACCTGCGCTATTTTCACTTGTCAACCATGCCACTTGCATCTCTGGGTGGCGGTGAATTAACTGGACTAACTCTATACCGGTGTACCCTGTTGCCCCGGCAATTCCTGCTCGATACATCGCAATTTGTCCTTAGTGATCGCTGTAATGATCTCTGTAGTAATCTCTATTGATCTTAGTTCATGATCGCGATTCGTGATCATGTGTCTGACCAGAATGTGCGAGAGTTGCTAGCTACGCAAGAGCGTTTGCTTAAGTGCTACTTAAGGTGCTATTGGACAGTGCCGCTGGGCAAAATAAAAAGCCCTCCAACTGGAGAGCTTTGCCGTCAATACCGACTATCTTCTGCGCGCAAAGTTATCCAGATCAATGTCCAGTTTGACTCACAGAGCGCCTAAAGCGTAGGGTATAGACAGAAAGGGTGCAGGTATTCATAGTGTGCCAACTCTATCAT
Source organism: Anaerolineae bacterium (assembly GCA_038324715.1). Lineage (GTDB taxonomy): Bacteria > Chloroflexota > Anaerolineae > Caldilineales > Caldilineaceae > QEUY01. The sequence goes on from JBBQIG010000683.1 coordinate 2,728, forward strand.
AACGAAACGAGCGTGTCAAGATTTGTGGCTGATTTTCAGCAATTCCAAATATGACTTTTGTGTCGAACTGCCAGAGGCAAACAAGCGACAATTGCAGCCCAAAGGCTGCCAATCAAGGGCAAATGAGCCGAAAAAGTGGTG
>JBBQIG010000684.1:0-2861 GCA_038324715.1 Anaerolineae bacterium
CTTGGCCCAATTACCACAATGGTAATAGAGGCATTTATCCAACTCGTCATCATAATTGTTGTTCCAATCCACCAGTCCCGCGGGTGCGCCCGATGCCAGTTGCAGCGCATACATGGAGATTGTGCCAGCAATGTCCACCTCGCACGCGCTGGGCATAAAGCGATCACTCATCATGCTCATGATCGTGCAAGCATTGATGCCATAGTTGTGCTGAAGAGATTCCCAACATTGAATGGCGGTCGCGTCTAGCTCATATTCATCCATCCAATCGCCAATCACAATGCCCAGCTTTGCCATCTTCACTAGGGCTTCTTGAGGAGCCTTGCCCCTGTTGACATAGGTGGTTACCTCATCGAGCTTTGCGCGCACGCGTGCGTCTTCGTTGCCCAATTTATCTGCCCAGCCAAATACCTCAGAGAGATCGAGCGTGATCACTGAAATCCCCTGCGCTTCAAGCAACTTTTCGCTATAGCGCACGGTGTTAAAGGCTTGTGGTCGTGCCCCAATCGCGCCCAGCCGCACCGAACGCATGCCGCGCACCACGCGACAAGTGCGCCCGAACATTTCAAGTTCCTGCTTGAAGAGTGGCGAACGGGGTGAGACCACGTGGTTTTCGGTGAGCGAGAAGGGAATGCCATATTGGTAGAGGTTGTTAGTCACTGAAATTTTGCCACAGAAGGCATCGCGTCGCCCGGCTGCGGTCATCGTATCGGTGGTGTCGGGGAAAGCATGGACTAGCACCGGCACATTCAGCCCTGCCAGCCGGATGGCATCGGCAACCCCTTTTTCATTGCCAAAGTTGGGCAAAGAGACTAGGATTCCGTCAATCTGCTCGCGCCGAGACTTGAAGAGGGCCGCGCACTTCTTGGCATCTTCATAACTCTCTACCGCACCCAGGGCAGTCGTCTCCTCATCTAAGATGACGGTGTCGATGCCCAATTCAGCGAGCGCTTGCAGAATCTCCTGGCGACCCGAAGCAACAAGTGCGTCGGCAAAGAAGTTGCGATTGGTGATGATGACGCCCAGCGTCAATCGTTGGTTGAGCATAACGCTCTCCTTTTAGAAACAGACTTTTTAGAAATAGAGTTGCAAAAGCAAGTGGTTGACTACTGTTGACAGTGGCACGATAATAGAGTTTGCGCCGCCGCATGCTCCGTTCAAGTCTATAGGTCACAATTTATGTCACAAGATCAAGTTGTGTCGCAAGATCAAGCTCTTCTCGTCAATGATGTTCACTCTCAGTTTAATCCTACCTGGGTGGAGCGAGTCATTCCCGTGGACTCCCTGGCAGCCATTCGCGAGATCGTTGCCACTGCACGTAAAGGGGGCAAATCGCTCTGTATTGCGGGGAGCCGACATGCCATGGGTGCCCAACAGTTTGGCAGCGGCTCAATCCTCTTGGATGTCCGTCCCCTGCGTCGCATGCTGGCGTTCGATTCAGAGAAAGGCACCATTGAGGTTGAAGCTGGCATCCAGTGGCCGGAACTGATTGAATGTCTGGAAGCAGCGCAAAAGGAGACGGGGTTGCGATGGACAATTGCGCAGAAGCAGACCGGCGCTGATTTCCTGACCCTTGGCGGCGCGCTATCCGCCAACGTGCATGGGCGAGGTCTACGCATGAAACCCATCATCAGCGATGTCGAGTCTTTTGTCTTGGTTGATGCCCAGGGTGAGGTGCACACTTGCAGCCGCACCCAAAACGCGCAACTCTTCCGTCTGGTGATCGGCGGCTATGGACTCTTTGGCGTGATCTATTCTGTCACGCTGCGCCTGGTTCCCCGCTGCAAGGTGCGCCGCGTCGTCGAGATCTTGGAAGACATTGCCTCCGTGGAATCGGCTTTCCAGCAACGTATTGCAGAAGGTTATCTCTACGGAGATTTCCAGTTTGACGTGGATGCACAATCTCCCCACTTTCTTCAGCGTGGCGTCTTCTCATGTTACACGCCGGTCACTCCAGAGACGCCTATCCCTGTCGATCAGAAAGTGTTCTCCGAAGAAGATTGGCTGAGCCTGCTCTATCTCGCCCATACGGATAAGGCCCGCGCCTATAGCCTCTATACCGACCACTACCGAGCCACATCGGGACAGGTCTACTGGTCGGACACCCACCAACTCAGTTTCTACGACGATGGCTACCACCTCCGTCTGGATCAGCAGTTGAGCGCCGTCCATCCTGGCAGCGAGATGATCACCGAACTCTATGTTCCGCGGCCCGCCTTGCCGGATTTCATGCGTGCCGCTGCTGACCTGCTCCGTCGCACCCAAAGCAGCGTCGTCTTCGGCACTGTCCGCTTGATCGAGCAGGACGACGAATCCTTTCTAGCCTGGGCTAAGTGCGCCTACGCTTGCATCGTCTTCAACCTGCATGTCGATCACTCTCCTGAAGGTCTGGAAGAAGCACAGATCTCGCTGTGCGCTCTGATCGACCTGGCTATCGGTTTTGGCGGCAATTTTTATCTCACCTATCACAAGTTTGCTACGAAACAGCAAGTGGAAACCTGCTATCCGCAATTTCGCCAGTTTCTCGAACTCAAAAGGCACTATGATGCGGATGGAATCTTCCAGAGTGACTGGTACCGGCACTACAAGGGACTCTTTTCGGATAATGTTCTAATGTGAAATCATGGAAATGGCTATCAAACCTCTACTGCTGCTATTCGCCTTCCTTTGTGGCGAATGTGCATGATGCCACGGTATCGGCGCTAAAGTGGCAGGGGACAACTTGAGCGGTAGGATACTTTTTGGGTGTTTGCGGACTTTGCCAAATGTCTATATGATTCAGGGTCCGCACCCGTGTCTAATTTAAGAGTACCCCAAAGGAGAGGATCATGTACGCACGCGTCGTCTCAGTCCAGCTCAAG
>JBBQIG010000685.1:0-2850 GCA_038324715.1 Anaerolineae bacterium
GCTTAATTCCTCGGCGCGCAGGCAAGCCACACGATGCCCTGGTACAAGCTCGCGCAATTCAGGCACTTCTTCTTTGCAGCGTGTTTGGGCATAGGGGCAGCGTGGATGGAAGGGACAGCCCGGTGGCAAGTTGGCTGGGTCAGGCACTTCGCCCGAGAGAATAATCTCATCCTCCACATGGCGCGGGTCGGGCCGCGGCACAGAAGAGAGCAGCGCCTCGCTATAGGGGTGGAGTGGGCTGGCGTAAAATTCGTCTGTAGGCGCTTCTTCCACAATCTTACCTGCATACATCACAGCGATGCGATTACAGGTGTGCTTCACCACGCCCAGATCGTGCGAGATAAAGAGAAAGGCAATGTTAAGCTGTTCCTGTAAATCCTTGAGCAAATTGATGATCTGCGCCTGCACAGAGACATCTAGCGCTGACACAGGTTCGTCAGCGACGATCAGCTTGGGATTGAGTGCCAGGGCACGCGCAATGCCAATGCGTTGGCGTTGCCCGCCGCTAAAGGCATGGGGATAACGGCGGAAATATTGTGACGAAAGCCCTACCAGTCCCAGTAGTTCAGTGGCGCGTGCCTCTAGTTGGTCTCGATCACGCATGCCATGCGCCTTGAGTGGTTCGGTAATGCTCTCATAAACCGTCATGCGCGGGTTAAGTGATGAGAAAGGGTCTTGGAAGATCATCTGCACATGGCGACGGAATGAACGTAGTTGCTCTCTGTTGAGTTGCATGAGATCAACCGGGCGACCATCCACATGCATCTTAATACTGCCATCAGTCGGATCCAACCCACGCAGCACACAAAGCCCCGTGGTGGTCTTACCACAACCACTTTCACCCACCAACCCCAGCACTTCACCATGACGCACGCTAAAGTTTACATCATCCACCGCTTTACGCACCGAGACCTTGCGGTTCAACAGCCCGGATGTAAGCGTGAAGTATATTTTCAGCCCACTCACTTCTATCACGTAAGGATTCGACGCAGCATCTTGTACTTGACCCTGAGCTTGGCCTTGAATTTGGCCCTGCATATCGGCTTGACTAGGCATGGGTTGTCGCCCCTTCTGTAATTTCGCTGGGTGCGTCTGGATGAACACCTTGTGGAACCAAGACACAGGCTGCTTCGTGGTTGTCTGCAACTTGGAAGAGCGGAGGTGGTGCGCCAACATTGCATGTGCCAGGAATGGCATAGTCGCAACGTGGATGGAAGGGGCAACCAGGCACAACGGCAAAGGGTTCAGGCACTGAGCCGCGAATGGAGAGCAGCCGCGAGGTACGCAGCGCATCCACTTTGGGAATTGAGCGCAGCAGTGCTTGGGTGTAGGGATGACGCGGGTCATGGAAAATGGTGTCCACGTCGGCAAACTCGACCACGCGGCCGCGATACATCACCGCCACCTCATCTGCCATGCGTGCAATCACCCCCAGGTCGTGCGTGATAATCATCACCGACATAGCATACTCAGCTTGCAATTCTTTGATCAAGCGCAGAATCTGCGCCTGAATGGTTACATCCAACGCCGTCGTCGGTTCATCGGCAATCAGCAGCAACGGGCGGTTGCAAAGCGCAATGGCGATCATGGCGCGCTGGCGCAAACCACCACTTAATTGAAACGAGTAGTCGTCAATGCGTTCATCTGCACGCGGAATACCCACCTTGCGTAACATTTCAATGCCCAAATCGCGTGCATCACGCTTGCAGAGATCTTGGTGCAGGCGAATGGCTTCAATCAACTGCTCGCCAATTGAATGGACGGGGCTAAGTGCAGTCATCGGCTCTTGAAAGACCATTGCAATGCGGTTGCCGCGAATGTGTAACATCTCGCGTCCATCTTCATCAATGGTGGCAAGATCAACGATCTGTTCTTGGTTGGCAGCGTCGGCATAGCGAAACAACATTTGTCCGCCGGCGATCTTGGCCGCGCGCGGCAACAAGCGCATGATCGATTGCGCTGTAACACTTTTGCCACAGCCACTCTCCCCCACAATGCCCAGCGTCCCCTGCGGCTTGATGTGGAAATCCACGCCATCCACCGCACGCACAACGCCTTCATCAAACTTAAAATGGGTCTTTAGACCTTTGACTTCGAGAATATTTTCCATAGGGTCTCTAGGTTATTTACTCACTATCTAGTACACGGGGGCGTAAACAAGCCCATAGTTTCTTGGTACTTCATCCGTCACTCATACTCTGGAAGAGGCGGTGCGAACTACGGTGTTATTTGAGCCGTTATGTACTAGTGTCCTGTCAGCCATCATGTGATAGAAAAAGTTTCGGATATAAAGCGTTTTTTCATAGAGAAATGCCGGTCCGAGTACCGATTTATTTCCATCATTTCATCCATGACAGGACACTAGGCGCATTTCAAATTCCCGTTCTGATCTGAACGAGCTGAAACCTCAGTACAATTGGGATAGCAAATCTACTTCTAAAAGCAAGCGTGGGAAGGGTAAGTAACTGCCCTTCCCACGCTCTTTTTTGCAATCAATAATTTATCTGAGCAGCCAAAAGTGGCTAAAACTGTGTGCCTCAAAATCCATATCGCGAAGCACATAACAGCAATCAAAGAGTTTGTCTATCAGTCTGTGGCATCATTCGTTTCTTCAAACGAGAATTTCTGATATTTCTAAATTCCTTGACAACCCATGACGAGTATGCTAACTTACAGCTGTCCCAGCTTTGCCAAATATAAGCTCATATCACCGATTATATTGAACATCTAGTTCCATATTTGCTTACGCACAGTGGTTATATACTCCCCATCTTCCACTGTAATCGTCCCTTATGATCTTTGCTTAGGGCTTGTAAAAGAATAACTCCGCACCTTGAAAACTTTATAGGC
>JBBQIG010000686.1:0-2816 GCA_038324715.1 Anaerolineae bacterium
GAATCACCCATATCCCCTTGCAGGGCTTTGATGAGAAAATTCCAATACTGGACGATCAGGGGTTGATCTAATCCAAAGAGGACGCGGATCCGTTCCACAACCTCGGGCTTGGCATCCAGGGGAGCCAAAAGACGGACAGGATCGCCAGAGAGATAGATGAGTAAAAAGACCAAGACACTCACCGTCAGTAACACCCAAAAGAGATGCTGGAGGCGTTGTATAAAATAGTGGGTCATGGGTAAGCCAACACAGTATAAACCAACACAGGAATAGAGTTCAGACGAACCTTCTGGGAAGCTATCAGGAATTTCTCCAACGACAGCTTCCCAGAAGATCTACGGTGATTGTTTAAGTACAGGCTAGGCCCGAATCAGGCTCAGATCAGGCAGCGAGATTCACATCAAGCAGGTGGAGGACACCATCGGGATGTGGTTCCCAACCTTGTACTTCTTCGCGCACGCCGGTTAACCCTTGCGTGTTCCACAGGAAGACCCAAGGACATTCCTCGTAGAGTATTTGGCCCATGCGCTTGTACATTTCGTTGCGCTCGTCTTCATCCAAGACGGTGACAGCCTCATCAATGATTTGGCTAACTTCGTCATTGGAATAGCCTTGCCACGCCGCGCCTTCGCGCCCTGCATGGAAGTTGGTGCTGACACCAGCATCCAGCGGCACACCCAATTGTAGGAAGAAGAAGGCTTGGAGAGTCTTGCCGATAACACCTTCGACAAAGGGGCTCCAGTCCATCACCTCCACTGTGGTACGCACGCCGACTTCCGACCACATACCGCCAATTGCTTCACTGGCAATGCGGTCATTGAGATAGCGACCGTTCGGTGTTGTCAAAACCACATCGAAACCGTCGGCATATCCTGCTTCAGCCAGCAATTCGCGCGCCTTTTCGGGATCATAGGGATATGGCTCCAGGTCGGGGTCGTGACCGGGAAGACCGGGTCCCAATGCGCCGGCCAAGCGATGGGCGTTGCCTTGCATGATGGTGCTAATGATTGTGTCCACGTCGGTGGCGTAATTTAATGCCTGACGTACACGCACATCTTCGAAGGCTTCCACCTCAAGGATGTTGAGCACAATACATTGTGAGCTAAAGTTACGGAAGGCAAGAACTCGAGTCGCCGGATCATCTTCCAACTCTTGCGCTTGCACCGGATCTACGTTGGTAATGATGTGAGCCGCGCCAGTCTTTAGCTCCACCACGCGGGTGGTGGCTTCGGCAACAGGTCGCCACACCAAGCTTTGGAGCAGAGGTTGCCCGCTGAAGTGGGGCGTATCCGCCGCTTCCATGACCATGCGGTCGCCTGGTGTCCACTCGACAAACTTATAGGGACCACTGCCAATTGGCTGCTCGGCTGGGTCGACTTCGCCACTGGTAATCGCGTTTGGCATCATTTCAACAAAGGAGCCTAAGACTTCAATCAGCAGTGCAAAGGGGCCATCAGTTTTAATGTGGACGGTCAACGGGTCGATAACCTCCACCTCAGTGACCTTTTCCAATTGACCGGCATAGATATTGCGAACCTCAGGGTCTTTGAAGCGGGCAATGCTATCGCGCACATGCTCGCCAGTGAATTCCTCACCATTGTGGAAGACAACACCTTCACGCAGTTTGAGTTCCCATGTGGTCTCATCCACAGCACTCCACGACTCCGCCAACCACGGAATCATGCTCATATCCAAGCCGCGGTTGACCAATTTGTCGTACATGGCCCACATCATGCTCTTGGATGCACGAGAGGTTGTGACATAGGGATCGAGCGATTCGGCATCAACACCCTGGACGAGGATCAACTCGCCCACTGGGCCAGAAGGGCCTTCGCTTGTCGTTACGTCAACCTCGGCTGCGGGAGCACCAGGGGCAACTGGTGCCGCACAACCCCAGAGCAAACCCGTAGCCGCACCTGCCCCAATCAGACTCGAGAGGTGAAGAAAGCGACGGCGATCCATGCTAAATTGAACAGATGTAGAACGGTTCTTCTCCATAAATGGCTCCTGGAACTTAAATAAACATACTTTCAATACGCGTAATACGAAACAACAGATCACGGAACAAAGATCATGGGGGATGTGAGGATAACATTTCATTGGCACTACTTGTTTACTACGTTACTACCTGTTTACTACTTGCCGCGCTAGGCACGGATACCCAGCGCAGGCAGCACCTTTTCGCCCAAGAGTCGCAAACCCTCTTGCGGCGTCAGACCGTGGGGGGTACCGAATTCAACGCGGGCAGCACCCTGGGCAAAAATTGCATCCGCATGTTCAGCCACTTCGTCGGGTGTGCCAGCAAAGGCAAAACAATAGAGTAACTCATCCGAGATGAGCGCAGCGGCTTCATCATAATCGTAGCGTTCTGCCGCGGCCCGAATACGCGCCATCAACTCCGGGTCAAGTTGCAGGCTAGGGTCAAGCTCGGCGATGACGGGGATATAAAGCGCCGCCTCACGCCGCGCCTGAGCGCGTGCCGCCTCGCCATCCAAATCCACCACAGTGACTGCACCCACAACAATTCCGACATCAGAGCCTGTGCGTCCTGCTGCCGTTGCCGCCTCGTTGATGATCTGGCGATAGGGTGACACGACATCCGGATTTGCCGAACCACCAATTTTGACTTCGGCAATCTCACGGATGCAAGCTTGAATGGTTTTTGGCCCCCAAGAGCCGAGTAAAAAGGGAATCTCAGAACGTGCAATCTCCCAGCGCAACGCATCACCACCAGCGAGGGGGAAAATTTTGCCGGGGTAGGGATTCGTGTCGCGCCGCAAGAGATGACGCACACATTCCATTGTTTCACGCAGAGC
>JBBQIG010000687.1:0-2799 GCA_038324715.1 Anaerolineae bacterium
GCGCTTCTTCTTTGGTGGTTCTGGCTTAGGCAGCTCTGTCTGACAACGCCAGCAATTGGTCTTGTCTTCGGGGTTCCATGTGCCACAGTTGGTGCAATTCGGCATGTACGAGGTCTCCTAGATGGTTCAGCGTCTCCACATGGTAGCACAGAGTGAAGTGGCAAGCAAAAAACAACTAGAATACACTGGATAGATGCCTCCCGACCTGACAAGTTTTTCTTCGCAAAATTTCTGTCAAATAGCGGACGTTTCCGCTTCTCAACCACCCGATACCGCTTGCACCACGCTCAAACGATCACCGGGTTGGAGCGGCAGATCAAGCCGCTCCAACCACTTAATATTATCATCGTTATAGAAGAGCAACACATGCTGGCGTAGCGCGCCCTTCCGATCGTACAGATGGACACGCAGCAAGGGATATTCTTGCACCAAACGCGTCAATGCGTCATCCAGGGTCGAGGCTTCGAGTGTGAAACGAGTTTTCTGGTTCGTACAATCGCGCAGTAGTGCAGGCACGCGTACCTCAATCGGAATCATAGGTTCCTCTTCTCTCTCCCTATGTTGATCTCTATGCTGTGTCTCTATAATTGTCCTTATGATACTACGTGATGATTATACCAAGTGCTTATGCGTCCACACACCAAGTCTTAACGGTCAGAATGCGTGAGAGTTGCCCAGGCAGCCGTTGCCAGTTCACCCCTCGATCCAGCGAGGCGTAGAGTTCACCAGAGGTTGTGCCAAAGTAAACCCCCTCCTGCTCCAAACCATCCACCGTCATCGCATCACGCAGCACGCTCACATGGCGCGGTTCATCGGGCACCACATCGCCCATGGGTTCCCAGCAAACCCCATCACGCACGCGCCTGTAGACAATGAGTCTGCCCTCTTCGACAGTGCGTTGTTCGCTGCTTTCCAGCGGTACCAGAAAGAGGTCACCGATCTGTGAAACGGCAATCGGAAAGCCAAAGGGCATCATCTCTGGATGCTGCAAGCGATCTGCAGGAAGCCCTTCTTCAATCGCAAACCAGGAGTCTGCGCCATCGGTAGACATGAAAACGCCCGTATGCTCTTGCATGTACAATGTATCGGGGTCATCAGGATCGAGTACCATCTTGTGAATGCAATAGCCCACTTCAGGGCTAGGCTGTCCTGTAGCAGCATGACCCAGCCCTTGATTGCGCGCTTGCCAGGTTGCACCGCCATCCTCACTACGAAAAACACCGATCGCTGACATTGCGACCCACATGCGCTGAGGATTTATAGGGTGAATGAGAATTGTATGGAGACACATCCCGCCCGCGCCGGGGAACCATTCGGGACGAGTAGGATGCTTAGTCAAAGCATCTAACTCGTGCCAGCTCGCCCCGCGGTCGTGGCTTGCAAAAATGCCTGCCTCGTCTACGCCTGCAAAGAGCGTATCAGGCTGGGTAGAATGCCCTGGCACAATCTGCCAGATGCGATTGAGCGAAAAGCCCGTTTCCACTGGATACTGTGGGGCATTCTCAATCTGCTGCCAGGTCTCGCCAAAATCTTCACTCACACGCAAGCTAGGCCCATACGCCAAATGCGAAGTACCGGCAAAGATACGTTGCCCGTGGCGGCTATCACCGAGCACGCTGTAAACTTCCCAGCCACTCAGAAACGGCCCGCGCAACTTCCACTTTTGACGGTCAGCATCGGATTCATAGAGAAACAGCCCTTTGTTGGTTCCAACGAGTATATTCACCTGTTGGCTCATGGTTTGCTCCTTACTTGATATTTGATTTGACATTTGAGTGGGGTTGACAACGTGCCCAGAACTTTTGTTCTAGTGTAACGTGGATTTATGAAGTTGTCAATATCAAATTTGAAGCAGAAATTCTATGCTCCTCGCCCGCCCTTCCCAAGTGGGGAGAGCACTCACCTTGAAGCGAGGCGACGGAATCCAACCAGCCAAAACAACAGAACGCATACAAGCCACACCGGAATCATGAGAATGCTGGCGAAAAAGGAGAGCATCTCATACTGAAAGGGCCACTGTTCAGGTTCTAGTACCCAGACGACAAAGGGAAGAGCAAAAGCTATCAGCAGAATCACAAGCGACTTTGAACGGGCTAAATTGCCGAGAACAGCCAATTTGCTTTGCCAGAAATAGAAGCCAGCTGCGACAATGGCAAGCGCAATGGCTATGCGTGGAATTGTCCTCAACTCTTCAACCACGGCAACGGGCACCTCCCACTCTGGGCCAGTTTGTGCTCGCGCGAGGATATATGCAGAAAAACAGATGCTTGCCAGTGATGTTGCCAACCCTAGCCGAAATAGTAGCTTTGCATTGCTGCTCACCATGCCGTAATCTTATCTAGATCCCCCATATACATAACTTACCTCAACTTGTTCATCCAGCTGTGTGAGTTCTCCAGTGGCCAGAGAGAAAAGTTTGAGCCGCCAATTTTGGTCTGCGACAAGGAGGTTAGAGCCGTCGGGTGTATGGTTAAAGGCATACCAATTTTCTTCGCGTGTGGTCAGGCGACGCAAAGTATCATCCACGCTGTTAACTAGCCAAATGTTGTAATAAAATTCCTCTTCTGGGGCAAAGTCATATACATTTAAGGCTGTTAGATATAACCACGATTGCCCAGGTAAAAAACTAAAACCACTTACTTTCATACCCGTTGTAATAGGTTGAACTGTTCCGTCTCCGATGGACACTTTCCAGAGATTCAGAAATTGATGAGAAGCATAACCATCGTTTTCAGAAGAGAGATAGTATATCGACTTACCATCTGGTGCCCATCTGGGTGCGAGAACAGATAAATCTTG
>JBBQIG010000688.1:0-2734 GCA_038324715.1 Anaerolineae bacterium
GCATCGCATCAATGTTATCTAATTTATATTCAATAGACAGCAAGATGGAAGCGAAGATCCTTCCATCTTGCTGTTGCAATTACTCTATTCCGGCCCGAAGGGATAATTCGTAATATCGTTTTCGACAGCCTTGAGCAAGCGGGTGATCTCGCGCTTGTCGTCATCATTCAGGGCTTGTGCAGCGTTGGGAGCGCGCTCTACCGAGGAGGTAAAGACGCCACGACGCTTGAGAATATAGCGCATAAAAGCGTGGTTTTCCAGGATGATCAGTGGCAACAAGCGACGGTGCAAGTCGCGTGCGCCCTCTTCATCCCCTGCCCACCACATCTCCATGATCTTTGCCAAGAGATCCGCGACTTCACAAGCGGGCATACTTCCTTCCGCCCCGCGAATGATCTCATCCGGCAGGAACTTGCCTGCTGCGCCACCAAAGATGCACTTCACCTTGTCGCCCAACAACTGAGCCACCTCGGCAACATGCTTTGGCCCTGGCTGACGCTCCTCTTTGATGTATTCAATCGAAGGAACATCCTCGACCAGCTTGGCAATCTGCTCACCGGTGAGGGGTGCATAGGCATCGGCATTCTGCACCATGATCGGCCCATCATAGACATCTGCCATACGCTTGTACATCTCAATGGCAATTTTGGCATTGGTGCGCGCCGGAGCCATCGCAATAATAGAATCGGCACCTGCCTTTTGCGCTGCGCGTGCAAAGAGAAGCACTTGTGGCAGCGAAACGCCTGAACAGCCAAAGACCACTGGCAACCGTCCATTGACGGTCTCTAACACAGCATCCAAACCACGGATACGTTCTTCTTCGCCCAAAAAGTAGAACTCGCCGACCATCACAGGCCAAACAATGCCATGCTGACCGCTGCTGCAACAGAACTCTGCCACAGCCTTGAGATCGGGGATGTGGATTTCATAATCGTCTTGATAAGGGGTAGGTAGCAGACCAAAGACCCCCTTCATATGGTTAAAACGTGCCATTTCATTCCTCGCTTTGGGTTATAAGATCTGTTAGCAATGATTTTACACACTGTATGTCTTTGCTTCTTCTCTTGCCTGTTTACTTATCCCAGCGAGTATCAGGTTGCCAGAAGCCCAACTTGGGGTTGTTCCACTCATCAGTAGGCTCAAAGAGACCGGGGAAGCGCAGGTTGGCTTCAATGCCTTCCAGGTTCAAGTCAACTCCCAGCCCTGGCTTGTCAGGTACTTCAACATAGCCATCCGCCATATAGTTATCGGGGAGACCCGTTACCAAGCTTGTCCAGAAGGGCAGGTCAAGACCATGATGCTCCAACGCCACAAAGCTCGGAATTGCAGCCGCGCAATGGACATTCGCCATAAAGGCGATGGGTGAACCGGCAAAGTGAAGCGCAGTGGGAATACCATAGCGTTCAGCGTGGTCGGCAATCTTCTTGGTCTCCAACATACCACCAGAGGTGAGCAAGTCGGGGTGAATAATATCCACCGCACGCTTCTCAATCATCTCGCGGAAGCCCTCCCAGAGGTAAAGCTCTTCACCCGCAGCCACAGGAACTTCAATGGCATCGGTCACTTGCTTGTGACCATCAATGTCCCACCAGGGCATCGGGTCTTCAAACCAGGAGAGACCATAGGGTTCGAGTGCACGTCCCAGGCGAATGACCTCTTTTGCCGTCATCAGTCCATGACCAAAGTGGTCGGTGCAGAGTTCCACTTCCCAGCCCACGCGATCACGAATGGTCGAAACAACCTCCACCGCATGGGCAATGCCTTTATCCGTTACATGGAAATTGGCACCGGTTCCAGGGGCGCGCCAGCGTCTGCCCAGGGGATACTCATGCAACACTCGTTTGCCCAAAGTGCCACCGGGGGTGTTCTCGAAAAGTTGGGGGCGAATGTCGAACTTGACAAAGGTCAACCCCATATCAATACGCCCTTGTACGCGGCGGGCATAACCTTCGGGTGATGGGTCATCTGGGGCAGGGGTATCGGCATAGAGACGCACTTTGTCGCGATATTTACCACCCAATAGCTGGTAGCAAGGCACACCATAGACCTTGCCCACTAAATCCATAAGCGCCAGTTCGATGCCAGAGACACCACCGCCTTCACGTCCCCAGTTGCCAAACTTCTTCATGGCACGGAAGATCATGTCAACATTGCAGGGATTTTGGCCTACGAGCATGTTCTTAAATTGGAGCGCATTCTCCTTGTGACCCGCATCACGCACTTCGCCAATTCCGTAGATACCTTGGTTGGTATCAATGCGGAGAATGGGGTAGTCATAATTGCTGGCAACAATTGCCAAGCGCATATCGGTAATACGCAAGTCCGACGGACGAGAATGGGTGTTGACAGCGTTCTCGACGCGGCCAATAGCTTCTTGTTCAGATTGACTGGACATTGACTAGGGAGTCCCTTTCTGTATTTGATTTAAAAAAAGCGTTGCTCGTATAGTATTGTATATGCTGGCATAAAAATACGACAACCCGAAGAGTCGAAATTTGCCGGTGAACACTTCTGACTCTTGGTCACCAAGTTCTGCGATCTTGTTTGTCAGCAGAAATTAGAACTCAAGAATCAAGCAAGGGAGTGGACATGACAACCGGACACACTGAGCTATCGGCAGTTATTGACGCACCACCAGCCGAGGTTTATGCAATTTTTGCTGACTACCGCAACTTGCATCCACAGATTTTGCCCAAGCCCTACTTCAGTAATTTTCAGGTAGAGAAAGGTGGCA
>JBBQIG010000689.1:0-2695 GCA_038324715.1 Anaerolineae bacterium
GTTGGATTGTTGGGGGAGTTAATGATAATGGCACGGGTACGCGGGCTGATGGCTGCTTCAATGGCGTCAAGGTCTAAATCAAATGTGCCATGATCAATCGACACGCGCACCGGGGTTGCGCCGGCATCCGAAATTAACGATTCATAGAAGAACCAGGGTGGACTGACGAAGATCACCTCATCACCCGGATCGCAAACCACCTTGAGAGTCACCGAAATCGCAGCGAACGCACCATTGGTCAAGAAAATATCATCCGCCTCAAAAGGCATATTGCGCTTGCGGCGCAATGAACCCGCGATCACGGATTGGGGAACTGGCTCATTGCGTTTATAGGCATACCAGGTATTGTTCTGCGGTTCGATGGCTCGACGCAACGCCGCCACAAATTCAGGTAACGGTGGCTCATGGGGATTTCCCAAAACGAAATCACTGGCAGCGGATGTATCGGTCTGTTGCGCCCAAGTTGAGTCGGTAAAGAAATGATCCACCGCCTCCAGTCCAGTCGCAATGGCTCCTATCCGTTGCCCAACAGGTTGCTGCAAACTAGGTTGTTGTATGGCATTTGTCATGATACTATCTCCCTCTTCTCTGATGCATTTTTCTCTAGTTCACTCATGCGGAATTCAATCTTATCAGAATGCAACTCTGGATGAAACCCCTCAAATAGATCTCGTTCGATGCCCCGCCCTCCATTCACCAAACTAAAGACTCGGTAAAATGTCTGGGTGGCCCAAAGATAACGGTGTTGTGCTTCTGGCAATTCCTGCAGCGCCCGATAGCCTGGGAATTGTGAGCGGTGGTGGAGAATTGCCTGCCAAGCCTGTTGCCAAAACTCCGCGGTATCAAGATGTGTCGTAATGGTCCAGGGTTCCCAGCCATGCGCGCGCCGCTCGACGCCATCAATATTCATAATCAAGTCACCAAAGACTTTTTCATAGGCATCCATCTTTTCCTTGGTCTCTGCACGGTAATAGAGCTTTGATACCTGGTGGGGTGCACCCGAACCATCATCTTCTGGGCTAGCCGCCGCCACCACTGCCGCTGCTGCAAATTGGCTGACAGCAATATGATCGGGATGCCCATAAGCACCATAGGGGTCGAATGTAACGACGACCTGGGGACGGACTCTGCGAATGTGGCGGACAATGCGGCCAATCACTTCGTGCGGGTCAGCTTGGTCTAATTCACTGTCACAATAGTCAAGAAAATTCACTTCGCGCAGACCAAGCGCCTCGGCGGCGGCATAGAGTTCATGCTCACGAATTTCGCCCAATGCCTTGGGGCCAGGATATTCGCTTGGTTCGCCAAACCAACCTCGTTCACCGCGCGTCGCCGTCACCAGATAAGTCTCCACACCTGCCGCGGCATACCTTGCCAGTGTAGCCCCCATTGCCAATGATTCATCATCAGGATGGGCGAGTATAGCCATTAGCTTCAATTGTTTGCTCATAAGTCCCTTTTTCTCCTTTGCTATCTCTTAGTTCTATCTCTTAGTTCTATCTCTTAAATTCTGTATCGCACATTCATCTATAGGATAGCAGCATCCTCGTTGCCACTTGACCGCTTGCAGTCATTGACAACGAGGATGCCTTTTCTTGCCTAGCTACCTCATGGGCATCGTTGCCAGCGAAGGTAACCAGGCGAAGCCACTATTCAGGCACGGGAATCATGGCAGCAATCTGCACATGGCTGTTCAGCCCAAAATCACCAGGATAAGCACCGTAGGTCTGCCCATCGCTATGATAGGCCATGGCAATCACGCTTGAAGTCTCTGGGCTGCTTGCTGGCAGTGTGGCTAGTTCCAGCTCGAAGTGGGCATTGCCCTCTGCGTCAGCAATGAAGGTATTCTGCGAACCATCCTCTGTGCCACAAGCTTTGTCCACAATCTCAACGTTGGGTGGAAATGAAACTCGACTACACCAAACGGAGTACACACCATTGGGCACCAAATTCTCGAATGTCAAGTCGATCTTGGCACGGTCGCCAGTCACACTATAGGTGCCTTGACCGCTCGCTGCCAGCCATTCACCCATGGTCATGCCCAGTTCCTCACCCTTTGCAAAGGGCCCCACAGGAGCGTCGCTGGTTCCAAAGAGATCATGTTCCACCATCGCAGCAGCCGCATAAACGGGCATATCTGCCGCTTCTGCTTCCTCGCCTTGAATAATGCGAACGACCTGACCTGACCCAGCTTCCCGCTCGATAAAGACATCCTGCTCAGGCAGCCCCATAGCAACATGGGTAATCGCTTGAAGGGCAAAAGTCTCTGTCTCTGGCTTTGCTGCCACGACGCCAGTGCAAGCACTGAGGATAGCTGTTGCGAAAATAGCCATGACAGCCAAAAGTATAGATTTATAACTCATTTGTCTTCTCCTAATCATCATGATTGTTATAAACTGCCGGTTACAAGATACGTACAACAAAATGTCTGCAACTTATTGACTCCATTTCCATTTTGTCGTGCTAAATCGAGTATAAGCAGGGGGCGTCATAGATTCATCTAGCCGTGCGTATCACAAGCCGTCTAAAAGCGCGTCATTATCCTAGATTTCAAAATAGTACGATTTATGTGACTATTCAGCGAGCAGAGGCAGGGGATGACCGGCAAAGAGAGCAGTGAGAAGAGCCAAAGCAGGATGACCTTGCTTGAGCATGGTGGAGAGATAAGAACGGAGGCAAGAAGCGGCTTGAGCAC
>JBBQIG010000690.1:0-2691 GCA_038324715.1 Anaerolineae bacterium
GCGCAATGATATTGAGGGGCTAACCCAGTTCCGTCGCCGCTGCAAGCGTCCTATCTCCGAGCATGTTTTGCATATCCACCACGGCTGGCAGTTGTTGGCAGCCGGCGCAGTGGATATTCTCAACCTTTCTCCCTATTTGCTGGGTGGGCTGAGCGCCAGCCTGCGTTTGGTGGCGTTGGCTGAAGCGGCACGCGCCAGTGTCTTGATTGGTACGACGCAGGAGTTGAATCTAGGTACTGCCGCTGTGGCGCATCTTGCCGCTGCCGCACGCGTTCTTGATTATCCTGGTGACAACACAGGCCCACATTTGTATACCGCAGATGTGGTGAAAGCCCCGGTAGAGTATGTGAATAGCCATTTAATTGTTCCTGAAGGGCCGGGGTTGGGTGTTGAGGTAGATGAGGCTAAATTAACCGAGATGACTTCGGGGGCTGGCTGGACATTTGGCACCGATCTGGCGGGCGTTCTTGACCGCACACCCTCCAATCGACCCTCAGCGAAAGCATCATAATCTGCGCCCAGTCAGCAACACTGTGACAGTAGGCGGCAATAGAAGGAGCGTATAGAGATGGGCGAGGTAAAGTTTGGCTGGCACATGCCATCCTTCCCGGTGGATGAAACCGATGGTGCTCAATTTGTGCAACAGATTGAGGCCGTTTTAAGGCGTATCCCTGATGCGTTTGAGTCGGCGTGGATGGATGATCATTTGTTCCCGTGGGCGAGTTGGCAATCGCCAGAGACGCCCTATTTGGAATGTGCGACCACCATGTCTTATTTGGCTGGGGCTTTTCCCAACTTGAAATTTGCCAGCAGCGTCTTTTGCCAGTCCTATCGCAATCCAGGATTGCTTGCCAAGATGGTGGCGACCTTGCAGGTTTTGACGCAAGGACGGTTAATCTTTGGGATTGGCGCGGGGTGGATGGAACGGGAATATTTGGCCTATAACTATGAGTTTCCGTCACCGGCTGTGCGGCTTGCGCAGTTGGAAGAGACGCTCGAGATTGTCAAACTGCTTTGGAGCGAACCAACTCCGGCTAGCTATACAGGAAAACATTACCAGATTCACGATGCCTATTGCGTGCCCAAGCCCGACCCGATTCCGCCGATCTTGATTGGTGGAGGTGGTGAGAAGATTACACTGAAGCTTGTCGCCAAACATGCGGACTGGTGGAATCTGCCAGGGGGGACGCTGGAGAATTATAGCCATAAGTTAGACGTTTTACGCGGCCATTGCGATGCCGTGGGACGCGATTATGATAGCATACTGAAAACTTGGTCAGCAGAGTGTGTGGCTGTGGCAGAGACAGAAGCCGAAGCCAAACGTATTCTGGAGGCGAGTCCCTACAACAGCAACCCCGTGGTAGGGACGCCGGAGCAGGTGGCAGAGCAGTTGCAACGCTTCATTGATGTGGGTGTGGAATATCTGATTGTGCGTACAGTGGACTTCCCGCGGCCAGAAGGTGTTGAACTCTTTGCACAAGAGGTTGTGCCTCTGTTGCAAAGTCATTAGAAGTCCAAATTGTTACTCTGATCCAATTCGTTGATTGATACGTCTATCTATATAAGCTATATAAGAGAACATTCACCAGTGGGTACAGCTAGCGGGTGGATGCTATGAGCAATGCATGCAGTTAGGTTCTCGACCCAATTTAGCCCAAAATAATTTAACCCAGGAGAGTGATGAGGCGCTGTTGCAACTTGTAGCACAGCGGTATTTGCCTGCCTATGATCTGCTTTATCGCCGTCACGCTCAGGTAATGTTCAACTTGATTGCCCGCATCGTGCGCGATCAAGCTACCGCTGAAGATTTGTTGCAGGATGTTTTTTGGCAGATTTGGGAAAATGCCAGTCAATATCGGGGAAGTGGGGCTGCATTAGCCTGGATGATGCGAGTGGCTCGAAATCGAGCATTGGATCAACTGCGCCGCCAGCGAGTTCGTCCGCCTGCTGTTAGTGCCGAGGCGGAAGAAGTTGAAGCGGTCGCCGATCCAGTGATGACCGAAGAAGTTGTCGAGAACCAGATGCGTCGCGCGCAAATTCAGCGTGCTTTATCTTCCATTCCCGAAGATCAGCGCGTCTGTCTCGAATTGGCTTATTTCGAGGGGTTGACCCAACGGGAGATTGCCGAGCAGACCAACCTAGCGGTTGGAACTATTAAGAGCCGAATCCGTATTGGATTAGAGAAGGTAGAGCGACTGCTACGCGGCAGCGGTATGCGCGATGCCAGTGGCTGATCTATGTACTTAGGGAGGATTCATCCCTGGTTTAGGAAATGAACGAACGTAATCTAAGTCAGTTAAGTCACGAAGAAATATTAGAAATGTTGCCCGCCTTTGTGGTGGGTGCTTTAGATCCAGATGAAATGTTGGCTGTGGATGCGTATCTTATGACACATCCAGAGTTGACAGAGCGTGTGAGTGAGCTTGAGGTTGCCTTTGCCAACTTGTCTTATGCTGCTCCATCACGACCACTGCCAAAGACATTGCACGCGAAGGTGATGAATCGTGCACATGCGTCACTTCCAGCCAGGTCGCAACCGCTGATGCCCAAAAGGCAACCAATGCGCACGGCAACCAGTGGACGCACTGCGCGGCCTCTTTCTCCCCCGCGGCCTGCCTCTCGACAAGGTTGGCTAGCCGGAATTGGCGAGTGGTGGCGCACGCGTGGTCTGTTTGCACTTTCTCTGGCAGG
>JBBQIG010000691.1:0-2656 GCA_038324715.1 Anaerolineae bacterium
AGATGCCCAACTTTGCCGACCGCGGTGGCTTGCTCAAGGCGCGCACCCTCTTTGGTCCAAACTTGAACGTTCTCATGGATGAATTACAGATGGCGTTGGTGGCGTGATGTACAAGTTTACCAGTAGTGAGATACTTCCCCATTCATGGACAGTAACTACACTTTCAGATGTCGCAGAAATCAATCCCCTGATCAACTTTGCCCAATATGACGACGATACTCTCATTAGTTTCGTCCCAATGCCATTGATTGAGGAACTAACTGGCCGATTGGATAGCACTAGACTTGAAAAATTGGGTAAGGTAAAGAAGGGCTATACGCGCTTCCTTGAAGGTGATGTGCTCTTCGCAAAGATTACCCCTTGCATGGAGAATGGAAAAGTTGCAGTTGCAGAAAATCTCAAAGGTGGGATTGGTGCAGGCTCGACCGAGCTTCATGTTTTGAGACCAAGAGGTGAAATTAGCAATCGGTATATTCTTTACTATCTTCTACAGAATGATTTTAGGGGTGATGCACAGCATCATATGACCGGCATGGTCGGTCAGAAGCGAGTGCCTTCGAAATTTATTGAGAGTAGCGAAATTCCCCTTCCTCCTCTCAACGAGCAGCGGCGTATTGTCTCCAAAATTGAGGAACTCTTTAGCCGCTTGGACGAGGGGGAGGCAGCATTAATGCGCGTACTGCGGTTGCTCACCAGCTATCGCCAGGCCGTGTTAAGGGCCGCGGTTACAGGTGAACTGACGAAGGAATGGCGCGACACCAATCCACCCTGCATCGAATCTGGCTCAGACCTGTTGGAACGCATCCTTGCAGAACGTAAGATTAAGTGGGAAGCCGCCAATTCAAACAAACAATATCGACCTCCTACCGCGCCTGACGTTATTAATCTCCCCTCACTCCCTGATGGCTGGTGCTGGGCCACTGTTGACCAACTCACATGCCATATAACAAGTGGCTCTAGAGGTTGGGCCGAGCGCTATAGCACTGAAGGAGCTATTTTCATTCGCGCTCAGGACATTAAGACTGATCGTTTGGTGCTAGATAGCATTGCCCACGTAAACGCACCGCAAAACGTAGAATCAGAACGGACTAGGGTCCAGCAGTACGACCTTTTGGTGACTATCACAGGGGCTAATGTGACAAAGACAGCTCTTGTGACTCAAGAGCTAGACAATGCTTATGTTAACCAGCATGTAGCGATTGTGCGCTCTGTTGTTTCTGATATAAGCCAGTACCTCTATTATTGGATCGTTTCTCCGGCAAACGGCAGAAAAATTCTTGAGCGTTTAGCATATGGTGCAGGAAAACCAGGTCTTAACCTAACAAATATCCGCGAACTGGTTATCGCTTTTCCCCCGGCAGCTGAGCAGACGCGGATAGTTTCGGAGCTAGACAATCGAATTTCTGTAGTTGATAGCCTATCAAGCGTGCTGAAACAAGAGTTTCAGAGAGCAAAAATTTTTCGCCAATCGATCCTAAAAGCCGCTTTCTCAGGCCAACTCGTGGAGCAAGACCCTACCGACGAACCCGCCAGCGTGCTAATGCAACGCATCCATTCTGAGTGGCAAACACCTACCTCCAAGCCAACGGCTTGCCCTTTGAGCAAAGAGCAGGGCAAACGTACCCCCAAACAACAACCATCCCTTTGGGAGCCAACATGAGCCAGCTAGAACGCCAGCCTGAACATTCATCGCTTGTCGCCAAAGTCTGGAACTACGCCCATATCCTGCGCGACCAGGGGATTTCCTACGGCGACTATGTCGAGCAACTTACTTATCTGCTCTTTCTCAAGATGGACGAGGAGCGCGCCGAGTTGTTGGGCGAGGCATCGGCTGTACCTCCCCAATGGCGTTGGGAACACCTTGCCAACAAGGATGGGGACGCGCTGGAATTGCAATATCGCCATACCTTAGAGAATCTTGCCAAAGAAGATGGGCTGATGGGGACGATCTTCCGCAAATCGCAAAACAAGCTCACTGACCCCGCCAAACTCACCCGCGTCGTCTCGCTGATCCAGAAGGAAGGGCCGTGGATCGGCATCGGCGTGGATGTCAAAGGGCAGATTTATGAAGGGCTGTTGGAACGCAATGCTGCCGAGGTCAAGTCCGGCGCTGGCCAATACTTCACTCCACGCCCGGTGATTGATGCCATTGTACAGTGCGTACTTCCGCGTGTAGGCGAGTCTGTCCACGACCCTGCCTGTGGCACGGGCGGCTTTTTGCTCTCGGCCTATGACCACATGAAGAATCAATCGCAAGACCGCGACATGCTGCGGCGGTTGCGCCACGAAACCTTTACGGGCGCAGATTTAGTGGATGAGGTCGTGCGCCTGTGCGCCATGAATCTCTATTTGCATGGCATCGGCAATGGCGGCAGTCCTGTCCACCAGCGCGATTCGCTGGCAAGCGATCCTGGCGACCGCTATGGCATCATCCTTACCAATCCCCCCTTTGGCAAAAAGAGCAGTTATCGCGTGGTGGGCGAAGATGGCGAGGTGACGACCGAGCGCGAGAATTATGAGCGCGACGACTTCAAGTTCACAACCTCGAACAAGCAATTCAACTTCTTGCAACACATCATGACCATTCTCGACCAAAATGGTCGTGCTGGGGTGGTGCTGCCCGACAACGTGCTATTCGAGGCAGGGCGTGCAGGGG
>JBBQIG010000692.1:0-2632 GCA_038324715.1 Anaerolineae bacterium
CGAGGATTTGCACGCCAAACCATTCAACGTTTAGCTGATAATTTTGCTGATGATGGCCTGCAGCGTTATGCCACCAGTGATGTCTACTGGGATCGTATTGTTAGCATTGAATATGTGGGTGAAAAGCAGACCTACGATCTAGAGATTGCCGACACCCATAACTTTATTGCCAATGATATTCTCGTACACAACAGCCACGCCGCTGACTACGGTGTCATCACCGTGCAGACGGCCTACCTCAAGGCGCACTACCCTGTAGAGTACATGGCGGCGCTGTTGTTGATTGAACGTGACAAGACCGAGAAGGTCATCAACTTCATCAACGAATGCCGGCGCATGGGCATTGATGTGCTGCCCCCCGATGTGAATTACAGCGGGCTTGACTTTGATATTCAGACGCGCCCCCCCAACGTCGAAAGTAACGCCCGTCGCGACCCCAATATTGCCTACAAATTTCCTGTGCCCGAAGATAGCGCCATCCGCTTTGGCATGGCAGCCGTCAAAAACGTGGGTGAGGGACCAGTCAAGGTCATCTTGGCGGCTCGTGAAGAAGGCGGCCCTTTCCACTCACTCGAAGATTTCTGTGAACGCGTAGACCTGCGCCAGGTCAACAAGCGCGCGCTGGAATGTCTGATCAAAGTAGGGGCGTTTGACCGCTTTGGCTTGCGCAGCCAGCTTTTGGATGTGCTAGAGCAGATGGTGGCGCAATCTGCCTCGGTCTTTAGCGCACGCGACAGCGGCCAACTTTCCATGTTCGACTTGATGAGTGAAGCTGGAGCCACTTCGGTCTCGCCCATCGTTTTGCCCAAAATTGAAGAAGTAAAAGGGCGCGACAAACTGCTGTGGGAAAAGGAATTGCTCGGTGTCTATGCCGTCAGTCATCCCCTGCAGGCGATGAGTGTGGATATTCGCAACATTGTCACCTGTGGCTGTAGCGAGTTGGACGAACGCTATGATGGCAGGAATGTGCTCATGGCGGGAATGATCACCACCGTGCGTACCATTAACACCAAAAAGGGTGACCAGATGGCCTTTGTCCAGATTGAGGATATGGGCGGTCAATGTGAGGTCGTGGTCTTTCCACGCACCTACGCTGAGGTTAAAGAGTTGCTCATTCCCGAATCGATTGTTGTGGTCAAGGGCAAAGCACAAGCACGCGAAGGACAAACCAGCGTCTTAGCGGATTCATTCCAGACTTATGTCGATCAGATTCTTTCTGTTGGTGCCGATAACGAATACCAAGCGCCACTCTTGGATGCCCCTACCATCAACGGTTTTCACCTAGGCGGAAACAACATGGAAAATAGCAGCATGGACGAAAGCAGTGAGATCGCAAACATGTTCACCGGCTTTGATGGCGATGATGACGGCGTTTATATGGAAGAAAGTCCCTTTGCCAACGAGCCGCCAGCCTGGTATCCGCCAGAAGCTGAAGGGAATCCCGTGACCACGCCGCCCAACCAGGCAAATCCGAATAAGGCAAATCAAGGGGCAACCTCATCCATGCCGGATGAAGCGGCACCGGATAATCCCTATCAACACGAATCACGTAATTTGCGCGAAGACGAAAGTAGCTACGAAATCCCGCTGCCCAAGTCGCTGCAAAACAATCCAGCGTTTGCACAGGCAGAGACAGAGGATACGCAAGAAGAAGTTGCCTTGCCCAAATCGCCGCAAAATGATGAATCATTGCCCGCACAAAACACCCACCCCACCCCACCCGCAGAGAGCGCAGCGGACAGAGTGGACAGAGTGGACGGAGTAGGCAAAGATGCAGATGGGGACAAAGCTAAAAAACAGGCCAACGCATCAGATAAGGTAAATGGCGAAGCGTATAGCAACGGCACTCATCATGCCAATGGAACCAGTAACGGGCAGAGCAATGGTCACAGCAACGGGAAAGATAATGGTCACACCCAAGAACAGAATGGGCAGAATAGCTTGATTGCCAATGGCAAGCGTACCATGCAGATCATCTTCCGTCCTTCAGGTGACACCGACCGAGATAAATATCGACTCAAGCAGATTGTGGACACAGTACGCAATCCCAAGGGGCGTGATCAATTTACGATTGTGATCAAATCTCACAAATCGACGACACTCTCCTTTCCAGATGACCCCTGCTCGATCAACGACCGCTTGTGCCATGAGCTAAACAAGTTCTTCCGCGTCGAAGTACAGGTTAAGGAGTCAGGCGAGTGAATCGAGCCGATCTTCTTGTCCACTTTGGCTATAACAATTGGGCAAACCAACGCATTTTGGCGCAACTAGCAAAGCTCTCTGAAGAGGAGTTAAAAGCGCCCAACCAGTTGAATCATGGTTCTGCCTTTGATCTGCTGCGCCACACGTTGGATTGTGAGTGGGGTTGGCGTCTCATCTGCCAAGGGGAACTCGCACCTGCCTATCTGTGGGAGGTGGAAAATCTGTCGAACCTAGAGGCAATTACGCATGCTTGGCAGCGTGAGCACAGTCAAATGCTGACTTATCTTCAAGAGATGAGTGATACCGCGCTCGAGCAACCTATCGACTTTGGCACAAGCCAAGGGCGACCTCCGAAGATGGCAACCTTGTGGCATCTGCTCATGCATATTCTCTACCACAGCCACAACCACCGCAGCGAGCTAGCCACCTA
>JBBQIG010000693.1:0-2631 GCA_038324715.1 Anaerolineae bacterium
ACACGTGCCGGACGTGTACGCTATAAGGTGGAACAGATCAATTTGGCTTTCCTCATCCAAGACATTATCAGCCTGTTGGATGAGCATCCCGGTTTCACCACCACAGTTGTTGAGCCGATGCCGATATTTGTTGCCGAGCGTGTGCCGTTGGAAACCGTGCTACTCAATCTTATTGGCAATGCCTTCAAGCATCATCATCAACCTGACGCTGGACATGTGACGATCTCAGCCCGTGATCTGGGGCAGAGTGTTGAGGTAACTGTTGCAGATGATGGCCCGGGTATTGCAAGTGAATATCAGGGGCGGATCTTTGGTGTGCTTCAGACCTTGCGTCCCCGTGATGAAGTCGAAGGCAGTGGCATGGGATTAGCCATCGCCAAGCGGCTGGTGGAGGGTCGTGGGGGTTTTATCAAGATTCAATCAGCCCCCGGTGAGGGCAGCACATTCACCTTTACCTGGGCAAAGCAAGTTCCTAGCCCGGATCATAACACCCTTCGATTAGCTTGACATAGCACCCTAAATGTAGCCACAAGCGCTTGATTCAGGTAAAATAGGGCTATGAAGAACGTAAACCTGACACCTAAGCCCATCAAACCCCCACACGAGACCACAGTTGTCGTCGCCATGAGCGGCGGCGTGGATAGCTCTTTGGCTGCTGCACTTCTGGTGGAGCAGGGATACAACTGTATTGGTGTGATGATGCGGCTGTGGGCGGAGGTCGGCCCTGGCGAAGGCTCCACCAACAAATGCTGCTCTTTGGAGAGTGTTCATGATGCGCGCGGCGTGGCAGATAGTCTGGGCATCCCCTTCTATCTGATCAACGTCGAGGAGACTTTCAAGGCCAATGTGGTGGATTATTTCATCAAGGGCCATAGCTCAGGCCAAACCCCGAATCCATGTCTTGCCTGCAACAAGCACATTCGCTTTGACTATCTGCTCAACTATGCGCGCAAACTCGGTGCAGATTATTTGGCAACGGGGCATTATGCCCGCTTGCGCCGTCAAGAGGATGGCACAGTACATCTGTTGAAGGCCGAGGATGATACAAAAGATCAGAGCTATGTCCTCAGTGTAATGGGGCAAGCTGAATTGCAGGATGTGCTCTTTCCAATTGGCGACTACCCCAAGCCGGAAGTGCGTAAGATGGCGGCAGAGCGTGGCTTGCCCACGGCGTCGAAGCATGATTCTATGGACTTGTGCTTTATTGCCGACGATGATTATCGCCGCTTCCTACAAGATTGGGCGACCGACGCCATGCGCCCCGGCCCCATTCTAGATCGTCAAGGCAAGCAGTTGGGCGAGCATAATGGCTTGCCCGGTTACACCATTGGGCAGCGCAAGGGGTTAGGGCTGGGCGGCACACGCGAACCTCTCTTTGTGGTGGAACTCGACCATGAGCGCAATGCGTTGATTATCGGAACCGCGGCAGAGTTGGGACATGAGAATCTGGTGGCGCGTGAGGTGAATTGGACATTGGATGCGCCAGTGGCAGACGGAACTGCCGCAGAGTGCAAAATACGCTATCGAGCACAGCCAGCCGCTTGCACCCTACACCCACTGGATGATATGACTGTAGAAGTGCGCTTTGCCGAACCCCTGCGCGGGATTACGCCAGGGCAAGGAGCGATCTTCTACACAGGTGACTTGTGCCTAGGCGGCGGCATCATCGCCTAATGCCAGCATTTGTGCCTCCTGCGCTGCTCTTGGGGATTTTGCTCAGTGTAGCCTATGCGACTCTTTTGCATCTTTGGAAAGGGCGATCCCTGCGCGATCTCTTGCTCTATTGCATTGCGTCAGCAGGTGGTTTTGCAGTGGGACAATTGTTGGGTCTCCTGTTGCAGATCCCACTGCCACGCATGGGGCAAGTACATGTGGTGGAAGCGACGATCTTTGCATGGCTGGCGCTGGTGGGTGTGCGTGAATTGACCGTGCCGCGTCGTACCAACCCATAGCGCTTGTAAGTTTGTGCCAAGCGAGTCACCAAGTTAGAGTTTTGCTGTTGACATTCATTGTTCTGGAGAATTAAACCGTGTTATCTGCGACTATCCGTGATATTGCGATCATCATTATTGCCATTCAGAGCATTGTGATTGGCTTGCTGATTGGCGTTCTGATCTGGCAGATTTGGCGGCTGGTCAAGATCATCCAGACCGAGTTGAAGCCCATCATTGAAGATACACAGGCGACTGTGAATACCGTACGCGGGACAGCAACCTTTGTCAGCAACAATGTTGTAGACCCTGTAATTCAAACGAATACCAAGGTCGCCAAGTGGCGCACAACCAGCCAAGCATTGATGCGCGACATCGGCTTTGGCAAAAAACGCACGCCGCGTCCGGCTACGCCCCCACCGCCGACCATGCCGCCAACTACGCCGCCACCTGTCACGCCCGGTAGTGGCCCTGTGCGCTAATAATCCAAAAGACTTCCCAATCTATAAACATAAAAAGCAAATACAAAGGAGGTAGCCTGTGACAGCTCCCCGAATTCACAAGATTGAGTGGGGAACCCTCCAGGGCACTCGACCGCGCAATGCGGGCAGCAATGCGCGACTTGGCGATCACGGCAAGGTAGTGAGGGTGCCCTTGGCGCGCATCACAACCGACGAGGGTGCGGTCGGCTTTGGTTCCT
>JBBQIG010000694.1:0-2615 GCA_038324715.1 Anaerolineae bacterium
CAGGTCAAAGCTTCCCTCGTCAAGCACTTATACCAAAAGGGCATCAAGGTTACCAAAGCCGTGATGGAAACAGTGCGCATCCAACTGCACACCGTCTGTCCCAGATGGAACTACACCATCAAGCCGCGGCTGTCGTGCCTAGAAAGTTTTCAAAGTGCGGAGTTATTCTTTTACAAGCCCTAAGATATCTGGGCGTGGCGGTGTGTATAGCACCGCCACAAGGGAGCCAATGGCGCATTCTTCTTTGCGTTCTGCCAACCACGATTTGCACATCACCACACCAGCCCTGTGGGTTCCGATCCTAGCGATCGGCCTCCCCACAGGGCTATCCTTGTGGCTCTATTGGCTGACCGCAGCACCAGGACTAACCTGGGCGCACTTTGGGGCGGATGGCGGCGATCTCATAGCGGCTGCGCTTGTCAATGGCGTGCCACATCCCTCCGGCTATCCACTCTACACGCTCCTGCTGCAAGGGTGGCTTGCCCTCGGTCACTTCATCAATCCCAGCGTCGAACCAGCCTATTGGGGCAACCGTCTCAGCGGGCTTTGTGTGGCGGGCACTGTCGCCTTGACCGTTGCCACTGTCTCTTCTCTGCTGCGCCCGCGCCCAATGCGTTGGCTGTGGGCAGCGCTGGCAGGGGTCTGGTGGGCCATTACGCCGCTGGCGTGGAGCCAAGCCCTCATCACCGAAGTCTATGCACTGCACGCGCTGATCATCGCCGCCATGGGTTGGGCGTTGCTCACCAATCGCCTTTCAATTGTTGGACTGGGTGTGCTCATGGGGCTGGGCGCGGCCCATCACCTAACCTCGCTGCTGCTTTGGCCTGCCATTCTCTATTGGCGCGCCCAAACGCTTGCGCGGCAAGCATGGCTATGGGCAGCCTTGAAATTGGCTGGGGCTATCTTGCTCACTGCAAGCCTTTTCTATGCGCGATCGGTGTGGGTCGTAACAATCCCACCGGCTCCCCCGCCTGTAGCTTGGGGCTATCCACAAGAATGGTCGGGCTTCTGGTGGTTGGTCAGTGGCGAAGCCTATCGCGCCTATGTCTTTGGCATGACACCTGTAGAGTACATTGGACGGTTAGCCGCCTTGGCACGCTATCTGGTGGAGCAATTTTCGCCAGTGGGCCTGCTGTTGGTCTTTGCCGGTTTGGCAGTGTGGGATCGACAGCATCCACATCTGCGCAATGGGGCGCTGTTGTGGATGCTACCCATCAGCTTCTATGCCGCTGGCTATAACACGGTAGACAGCCATATCTACCTGCTGCCCGTCATTTGGTTGGCGACTGTGACGTTGGGCGAAGGATTGGCGAGTGGCAGTGAATGGTTAAACAGACGGATCTCCCCTATAATAGGGAGCATAATAGGAAGCGGTTGGAATATAGGGGTCGTGAGAATTGTGGGAATCGTGGCGTTGATTGGCCTCACGACCTTGACAGTGTGGCGTTTCCCGCAGCTTGATCTTCGTGCAGACCGAGAGGCAGAGGATTTTCTCAGCGCAGCCACCATGACGTTACAACCGCATAGCCTGGTGATTAGCAACGCCGATGCAGAGACCTTCGCCCTCTGGTATGGGGAATGGGGCAGTGGCACGCTGGCAGAAGCCGTGCCAGACTTGATATTAGTCAATTACGCGCTCTATCAGTTTGGCTGGTACCGCCAATTGATGCACGATCTATATCCAGAAGTACCAGGCATGGGGGAAGCCTTTGAAACCCTCATCGCGGCCAATCGTGCGCTGCGGCCTATTTATCTTGCTGATTACCCGGCAATGCCGTTGCCTGTCTTCCCTTTTGAAGAATTAACACCCGAAGGGAACTTTTGGCGTCTTACTGTGCCATAATTTGCGCCAAATTTGCGCCATAAGTAATGTGCCACAGGTAGATAAACTATATCCTATGAACCGATCAGCCTTATTATCCAAAGTTATTTTCCCAGAGAATTTTCAAAAGCGCACTATGAAGCATCTCAAAAAACATGCGTGGCGCTTGCTGTTGACGCTGCTCATTCTGATCAGCATTGTACTGATGAGCCAACTCCCACTGTTAGCCGCGCCCGACGCGCCAGGCAAGCGACCGACTTCTGCCGCTCTAGAACTCTATACAGCAGGCGTCCAGATGGCACCGGCAATTCCAACGCTCTTGGGTGTTGACGAGCCGCAGACCTATCTGATCTTGGTGCAAAACAACCACGAATTACGCGCCACAGGTGGCTTTATCACCGCAGTGGGCACCGTTACAGTGGACAAGGGGCGTCTGTCGGGGCTGGAATTTACAGACAGCTATGCCATTGCCCCCGACACTGAAGACCATCCGCTTGCACCAGAGCCGATGAAACAGTTTATGGACATCGAAATTCTCTTTTTGCGCGATGCCAACTGGTCGCCCGATTTCCCCACATCGGCACGTTTTGCCCAAGCCCTTTATGCCCAGGATGTGGGTGTCGAGGTAGATGGCGTGGTGGCAGTTGATTTGCGCACTGTGGAGTTGCTGGTGGGGGCATTGGCTCCGCTGGAAGTGCCAGGTGCCGACACCCCTTTAACGGGCGACAATATTCTGGAACAGATCATGAACTTCTGGGATCAACCACCGGGCACGGATATTTCCCCAGAGGCT
>JBBQIG010000695.1:0-2597 GCA_038324715.1 Anaerolineae bacterium
CCGATGGTCACGACTTGACCATCCCAGCCGACACGCCACCCGGCTATTATCGGGTGGAAGTGGGCTTCTTTGACCCAGAAAGCCAAGAGTTGTTGCCAGCGGTGCAAGCCACAACCGGCACGCCTTTGCCCGATCTGGTGATCGTTGATACCTTGCAAATTGGTGCGCTGCCAGAGCCAGAGCAGCCTCTTTCGCCCGTGGTGCAGATGGGTGATAGCCTGACGCTGCGCGGCGTGACACTGACGCCATCAAGTACGGTTTCCCCTGGCACAGCCATCACTGCGCGCCTCTTCTGGCAAGCACAAGATTGGCTCGCCACGGATTACACAGCTTTTGTGCATATTGTGGGGCCCGATGGCAGATTGGCGGCGCAGATGGACAAGCCTCCGCTCAACAATTTCTTGCCCACAAGCACCTGGTATCCAGGTCAGCGCATAGTAGATGAATTCACGATGACGCTGCCTGAAGATGCAGCCCCAGGCGTCTACACGCTTTATACGGGCTTTTATGATTCCACAACCCAGGCTCGCCTCCCGATTATCCAGGACGATCAAGTTGTGGGGGATGCGTTTGTCGCGGGAACTGTAACGGTCGAGCCATAGAATTGCCCTCTTCATAGTCCCGACCTTTATTCGCACAAAGACATTCACACACAAGCTACGAATATCTTTGTGTGTTGGCAATTCATACCGCTGTTCATAAAGTGCAGCAACTTGAATTCGATAATAGTGCCAATTTTCCCGCGTCTCTTGCGGCTATGATATAGTGTACGTTGCTTTGTCTAGAAGATTCTGCTAGAACTCTTAGGGGACAGCCTTTTCAACGGCCTACTTGAGAGCCAATGCGGATATACGAGATCTCTCACCACAATTTACCTGATGCGATGCGTCTATAGGTAATGAGTATTAGGTAATGAGTATACAGGCGTTGTGGTCTGGTGTTGAATGGAGTAATTTGTGCTGAAAAATGTCAATCGCAGCAGTGTTGCCTTGCCCGGTAGTGCACCAAGTGGCACGTCAACCACCTCACCGAGCGGTGCTTCTGCTGAAGCTACAGATAAGAACAAGCCCGTGTCACCTGCCACCACGCACTCGCGCGTCGCTTGGAGCACGATCCTGGCGGCGGCAGTCGTTGCGCTGGCAGTCTGGATGCCGCGAGCTTTTCAACTAGACCATTTTGTCACCATTGACGAAGGTAAGTGGCTGGTGCGTTCGGCCAACTACTATCAAGCATTGCCCTACGGCAACCTCATTGACACATTCCAACATGGTCACCCCGGCGTGATGATCATGTACGCAGGATTGGCGGGTTATCTCTGGCAATTCCCCGAATATGTGTCACACGTCAGCACCCAGTATCAATGGGGCGAAGAATTTATGTTCATGATCGCCAACCTGGGACACCAACCCATTGACATGTTGGCGGCGGGACGTACCTTTATCGTCTTGTTTAATGTAATTGCGTTGACGATCTCATTTCTCTATGCGCGGCGCTTGGTGGGATTGTGGCCCGCGTTGGTTGCCTTTCTGCTCATCGCCTTTGACCCATTCCACATTGCCCTCTCACGCTTTCTCCATCCCGATAGCTTGTTGAGCACCTTTATGCTCCTGGCAACCCTGGCGTTCATGGCCTATCTATTTGCTGGCAGACGCATGTGGGATCTCATTGCCGCGGGGATCTGTACAGCCATTGCAGTGCTCACTAAGACACCTGCCATTTTCCTCATTCCACTGGTGGGCTTGCTGACCCTGATCGAGCTAGCAGCCCATGTCACCAGCCAGCGTGGCTGGCGTTGGCAAAAGTTCTTTAGTGGAGCAGCACTCTGGCGCATTTTCCGCACCTGGCTCATCTGGGGAAGCGTGACTGTTGTTGTCTATCTGGCGCTTTGGCCTGCCATGTGGGTAGCGCCGATCTGGACGTTGACCCAGGTTTTGGACATTTCTGGTGACTACGCAACACAGGGACACTCTAGCCCTGTCTTTTTCAACGGACAAATCTACAATGGCGACCCAGGCTTCTGGTTCTATCCCATTAACTACCTATGGCGCACCACACCCTTGGTGATGATTGGGCTGGTACTCTTGGTTGCGGCCTTCTTTTGGCGCGGCAGTTTGGTGCGACAGCGTTTAATTATGCTGACCGTGCTGGGGTTATTCGCTTCGGCTCTCTTTTTCAATATCTTTATGACCCTTGGGGCAAAGAAGTTTGACCGCTACTTGTTGCCAGTCTTTATGCCGCTGGACTTTGTGGCAGCGATGGGTTGGGCCGCATTGATCGCGGGGTTGGCGAGTTGGCGAAAGATTAACTGGGGCCGTTACGCGGCCATAGGGGTGGCGGTGGGTGCGATTGGGCTGCAAGCAGGGCTGGCACTCAGCACCTACCCCTACTACATGAGCTACTACAACCCCGTCATGGGCGGACCCACCAAAGCCGAGAACGTGATGTTTATCGGCTGGGGAGAAGGGCTGGATGAGGCAGCGCGTTACCTCAACGAGACGGTTGATACAACGACCACCTCAGTGGCATCGTGGTATGAGCGCGGCCCCTTTAGCTTCTTTTATGATGGGCCATCCTCCTCCAATCGCTACATCTGGGAT
>JBBQIG010000696.1:0-2501 GCA_038324715.1 Anaerolineae bacterium
CAGACAGTGACACGCTTTGTAGAATGCGCCGGTAATGGTCGTTCACTCTACGATAGCGTCTTGGGCAACCCTGGTGCGGGAACCCAGTGGACCACCGGCGGATATGGCGTGGGCACCTGGACAGGCGTTCCCTTCTCATACATTTTAGAGCAGGCTGGCATCAATGATTCAGCGGTCTCCATCATGGCAAGTGGACTTGATGAATCGGGATTCGAGAAGCCACTGCCCATCGAGAAGGCAATGATGGAAGATACTATGGTGGTCTATGGCATGAACTATGGCCCACTGCCGCATGACCACGGCTTCCCAGCTCGCCTCTTAGTTCCCGGTTGGGTGGGATCCTATAACGTCAAGTGGCTTAACACACTTCATGTGGCAGATGAGCAACTCTACTCAACCTGGAATACGACAAGCTATGTACTGATGGGGCCTGAATACCCAGATCCAGATGGGCCACCCGAAGGGGTAATCATTGAGGAACAGACGGTGAAGAGTGCCATCGCCTTGCCGTGGAGCGCTGAACTTGAGCCAGGCAATCAACGCATCACCGGCTATGCATGGTCGCCTGCGGCCTCAATCGCCAAAGTGGAGGTCAGCATAGACGGCGGGGAGAGCTATGAAGCTGCCGACTTGTTGCGGCCCAACATTGCTGCCGCGGGCACGCGCTGGGAATATACCTTTGACGCTGAACCTGGCGAGATGACAATCATCACCCGCGCCACCGACACTGCGGGCAACAGCCAATGGCCGATTGAAGAGCAACTCTGGAACGAGAAGGGCTATAGCTGGGGCGCAGTAATTCCACATCCACTTACAATCAGGGAAGATTCATCGTCTGCCAGTGCCACGCCTACAGCGCCAGCAACCGCCACCGCGACGGCAGCCGCAACTCCAACCGCAACAGGGAATGGCTCAAACAATGGTGCGGCGACACCTACGCCCCAGGCAACCGGCACACCAATGACAGAAAGCGGAGAAACTGCTGGCGTACTTGCAGAAGCCGGACGTCAGGTCTATGCAAACGAATGTGCCCAGTGTCATGGTGGGCAAGGGCAAGGCACACTTGCGCCGGCTGTAATTGGGGATCGTGCCAACCTCGCTACCTATGATACGGCGCGCGGACTTTACAACTACATTAGTTCTTCCATGCCCCAGGACAACCCAGGCAGCCTGACTGACCAACAGTATCTCGAAGTTACAGCCTATCTCCTGACACAGAATGGCTACGTAGATGCAGAGCAAGTAATGAACTTTAACAACCTGCGTGAGTTCCCCATAGAGTAGGTGATAGGGTGTGGAAACCTCCCGTTGTTGGATCAAGCATGTTGAATCAAGTACACCCGCAACTTGCAGACTCACTTTTTTATCTTTTGTGAAAGGAAAGGAAAAGTCTAATGTTTCAACTGTTACGAACAAACAAGCCGCTACAGTTCTTTGGATTCTTAGGGCTATCGGCCTTGGTGCTTTTGATGCTATTCGGGGGAAATATTGAATATGCTCAAGCCCAAGAACAAAATCAGGAGTCGAGTGACTCAGGAGGGCTAGGCTCAGCGGTGCAGCCGAATGGCTCTTTGCCGGGTGATCCCTCCATCGCACTGGTGAAGGTTGCCGATGGCCTAATCGACCCTGTCAATGTGGCAGCGCCAGCGGATGGCAGTGGTCGCCTCTTTATCGTGGAGCGCGTTGGCTTTATTCGTATTCTGCAAGATGGTCAACTGCTTGAGGAACCTTTCCTCGACATCAGCGCCATCGTCAAGACCGATTTTCTGGAGCAAGGCCTTTTGGGGTTGGCTTTCCACCCGGACTACGCCAACAATGGACGCTTCTTCGTCTACTACACCGATTGGCGCACGAATGGCGATTCGGTCTTAGCCGAATTTAGTGTGTCAGATGAGGATCCCAACCAAGCCGACCCTGAAAGTGCGAATGTGTTATTGACCCACGACCAGCCCTATGTCAACCATAATGGCGGCAATCTGCTCTTTGGACCAGATGGCTATCTCTACCTCGGCTTAGGTGATGGTGGGCTTGCCGGCGATTCCTATCGCAACGCGCAGAATCTGGATAATCTGCTGGGCACCATCCTACGCCTGGATGTGGATACAGAGAACCGTCTGGGCTATGCGATACCCGAGGATAATCCATTTGAAGGTCAAGTCATCTACTCACCTGAGGCCAACAGTGAGGCTCAGGATGGCGACTATATTCCCGATGCAAGCCCAGAGATCTTGCACTATGGCTTGCGTAACCCCTGGCAGTTCAGCTTTGACTCAGAGACCGGCGACCTCTACATCGCCGATGTCGGTCAAGGATCATGGGAGGAGATCAACTTCTTACCCGCGGATAGTGAAGGCGGTGTGAACTTTGGCTGGCCCATCTTAGAAGGCTCGCACTGTTATCCAGCGGATGATGAGTGTGCTGCCTTTGGTGAACTACCCGTTGCTGAATATGCCAATCCTGATGCAGGTTGCTCGATCACGGGCATCGGTATCTATCGCGGT
>JBBQIG010000697.1:0-2482 GCA_038324715.1 Anaerolineae bacterium
TCGGGAAAGGGAATATCAACCGCAAATTGCAGACGGCGCAAAAACGCCTCATCCAAGTTGGAACGCAGATTGGTTGCGAGAATTGTCACACCATCATAGGTCTCCATACGCTGAAGCAAGTAACTGATCTCCAAGTTGGCATAGCGATCCTGAGCATCCTTCACACCCGAACGTTTGCCAAAGATGGAGTCGGCTTCATCAAAGAAGAGAATGGCGTTGCTGCTTTGTGCCTCCGTAAAGATACGCTCCAGATTCTTTTCCGTTTCGCCAATGTACTTACTCACTAGGCTCGACAGGTCGATCTTATACAAGTCCAGCCCCAAGTCCCTGGCAATTACTTCGGCAGACATCGTCTTGCCAGTACCCGGAGGCCCAGCAAAAAGCACAGTCACCGCACCGCTAGAAGCTAGCTTCTTGCCCAAACCCCATTCCTCCAACACTTTGGAACGCGCGCGCACCGTTGAGACCAGTTCACGCAGAATCTCAATTTGATCATTGGGCAGAATAATATCGTCCCAACTATAGCGCGGCGTGATCTTGCGCGCCATGTCCCCCAGCCTTGCGCTGGAATGAAGCCGTGCCCCCACAAAGAGATCATCTTGCTCCACTGCGTTGCCACGCCGAATAGCTTGATTACGCGCCGAAGCGACTGCATCACGAATCTGACCGGTGGTCAGCGTAAATTGACCCGCCATTGCCACGGGGTCGAGCCGCGACGCATCCACACCATGTGTAGCAAGATAGTGATCCCAAAGAAGTTGGCGCTGAGAATAATCAGGCAGAGCAAAATCTACCGAAAGCATCACACGCGGGCGGTCTTGACCATGTGGCTGCCATAGAAGTTTACTGCCCACCACAACCACATCAGGGTGCGCCATCAAAGCCGCCAACAGATGTGGAGGCGTCTCGCGATCCTGCAACAAAGCGTCCCAGCCTGGTAAGAAAGCAATGGCATTGTTGAGCAAAGCATCACGCAGCACCATGTGCAGCGTATGATCCGCAGCCATACCATGCGCCAACAATCGATCGATATGGGCAATCAAGAGTGGACGCTTTTGCTGTGCCGCTAATACATGTGCGGCCAAAAGTTGTGCATTTCCGTCCGGCCCATTAAAGAGCACCAAGGCTTGGGGCAGGGCATTGGCTTGCCCCAACGTGTTTTGCACACTGGGCGAGAGCAAGGCTGCTTCTCCCCGGGCAGTAGGTGTCTCCAAACGCACATTCATGCCCAACTCTGCCGGAGGATGATAGTCCCCCAACAGCCAGTTCACCACCGTGCGATCCACATTTAATGTTTGCGCCAAAAGTGGCGGACCAGGATTCCCAGGATCAATGGCATATTCTATTAAGTGATGGCGCAGCAGCGGGGCATTAGCAGCAAAGGAAGGCAGCTTTTGCAGCCGATCTAACCCGGTTCCGCCCAACAGTTGCAAGGCCAAATTTACGCTAGGACGCTTGCGGTTAATATCATTCTGCAAATAGCTAAACAACTGCTCATAACGCAAATCTAGTGCCGGAGCCAGGCAGAGCAGCAACGCATCTAGCTCAAAGGCACTTAGCTCAAAGGCACGTGCCAGATGTTGCAAACGCACGGCAACCCCAGTTTTCGCAGCCAGGTCAAGCCAGGATTGCGTTTGGCGCACCGCCTGCGCTTGACGGTTGATGGCAGCCTGGGTGGCCTCATCATCTTGAGCAATATCTCCCCAACTTGCGCCAAAAGGCAACGCAGCCAACTGGTTCGCATCTTCATCACTCACGACCAACCCACGAAAGGCGTCACTAGGATCGCGCCCCGCTTGCTGCCAGCGCGCCACAGCCAACCGAATGTGTGCGTCAATGCGCTCCATCTCGGCCTGCAAATATCCTAGACTCAATTCCAATTCAGTCAGTGCCGGTGCGGCTGGACGCGCCGTGTCAAACTTCCTGCGCTCCTTGGGGTTTGCCGCAAATGACTTCACAGCAACCCCACAAAGGTTCTACGTGGCATATCTTGTTGTCTTATCATCTCAAACTCTCAAAAAAGTTCTTATTGAAATCAATATCGAATTTACATTAAAATTCATAGCCTAACGAGCACAGAGAGAGAAGATAGAGAGATAGTGGTTCCCTCTCTGCTCGTATGTACCATAGGTAGCAGACATAATACACCTCACAGAGTAGAGATAAAGCGCGAAGGTGCAAACAAAATTACTGCAGTTGAAGCAGTAATTGCGTACCTCTTGACTTATATGAATCACAACTAATTGCTGGTGAATGACCTGCTGTTGAGGAAGTTGGCGATGGATTATTTATGGATTATTTATGGATTATTTCATGAATGTTATTCAGTGACTCAAACAACAAGTAATAGTATACTCTAAAAGAGGCTCCACAGATAGCACATGTTACACCCTGATCAAGACATTCTGTTCAAGGTTTCTGGGCACACGGTTTCTAGATATACAGTTTGAGGTACATTTGAGGTACGAAGTATTTCGAGGTA
>JBBQIG010000698.1:0-2470 GCA_038324715.1 Anaerolineae bacterium
TGGGTCTACATGGCGCATTTTGATCAACGTGACAGGGTTGAATGAGGAGACAATGACCTGGTCATAGAGGTTGCCCGCGTTGATCAACTCAACCAGTGGCTCCACCTCACGTCCTCCCATCCAGTCTCGACTTTTGATTTCGATGTTGATCTTGAGCTTCCCCCCCACCAGTTCAAATACATCTTCCAGAGTAGGCACACCGACACCAGCAAATTGCTTGCTAAAGTGGCTCCCTGCGTCGAGCTTCGCCAACTCCGCTGCAGTCAGGTCGGAAACACGACCATTGCCGTTGGTGGTCCCGTTGACGGTGAAGTTGTGCATGATCACCAAGATCCCATCTTTGCTACACTGTACATCAAGTTCAATGCCATCTGCACCCAGGACAATGGCTTGTTCAAAGGCGGGCAATGTATTTTCTGGAGCTACCGATTTTGCCCCGCGATGGGCAAAGACCTGCGTTCGATTTGGCATGGTGTACCTTGTAGACTAAATGGGTAAACTAGATGGCAGAAAGTAAATGGCACCTATCCACAGCACTGCTTTTCTTGTTGCACAGGTGGACAGGGAATGCTGCCGTAGGAACAGAAAACACAGCAATCCCCTGCTTTGGGTTGTAACCGCTTCCCACAACCAGAACAAACGTAGAAAAACTGACAAGCGTCGGTTGGCATGGTCAATTCTTCGCTAAAAGTGCAATCTGGACAGGTGAGCACGGATTGAAGTGTAAGCGCCATAGGGGTGGCTCTACCTTTCTGGAAAGCTGTACCACATGCAAGCGCAAACAGGCTCCCATAAATATTAAGTAGGGAGGGGATTGCCTGTGTCTGTAAAGCGCAAGGGGGGTAGGGAATGGCAGGTGCGACGGGACTTAATGCCAAAGTGCTGGTTCGGCTTGGGACAGTTCAATGAGCTTATCCCCGTCGATCAGGGTGATAGGCTTACCTGCGGCAAAGCGCCGTGCCGCCGCGGTGACGGTGTTATTGGTGACAAGATAGCCCATGTAGGCATCATTGTGGATGAGCGCGCCATAGAGGTCACGCACAATTGGCTCGCCCACCGCGTTGCTGTAGAGCTTGACCTGGACAATTGCTTTGCGCCCCAAATTGTCTGTGACAACAATATCCACGCCCCCATCTTTTGTGTCGCGCACGTTGAGCACTTCATAGCCCTGGCGCGCAAAAATGCGTTGGGCCACATATTCTTCAAACTCTGAAGGGGTCAGGCGTGCAATCTGCTCCATGCTCAAGGCAGGCCAATCGTTGCGCCGCAATCGCGCACGCCAACGATCCAACGCTGACCACCAACCCAGCGCCAAGGGGATGCCAAGTAGAATACAGCCCACGCCTAGCCCGATCTCCAGCCGTCCTGCATTCGCTAATCCAGTAGGCCAAAGTCGCCAGCCCAGCCAGGCATAGAGCGCCAACCAACCTGCCGACCCCACAACCAAGACGAGAGTCTGAATGTTGAGTTGCTGGGGCGGTCTCCACGCCGGGGGGCGAAAGTTGTAGCTTCGATACTGGACTCTTTGCGCCATATTTTTGAGCAATCAAAAAAAGTTATCGGGATGCCAGCCGTTTAACTATGCACGAATCAACACGAATAAAAAGGGCTATTACCCGCCAAACAATCGCCCTAGCAGACCCTTTTTCTTGGCAGGGGGAGGCGGCGGCGGAATGTACAACGGCTCTTCCTCTGCTTCCTCTTCGATGATGCCCAACTCACGCTTAAGTTCTTCGGTCATGGCGTCGGGTGTCCACATCGGTTCCCAGACAATATGCACGCGCACCGCGCTTGCGCCGTGACCGATCAGTACCTGTTCCACATTTTCGATGATCTGCGGCCCCATTGGGCAGTGAGGTGTGGTCAAGGTCATCTTCACATCAACTGACTGGTCGGGCTGCACTTCCACCCCATAGACCAAGCCTAAATCTACAATATTCTGATAAATCTCAGGATCAATGACTGCACGCAGATAATTAAAACTATTTTCCGCTGTTAGTTGTTCGTTTGCTTCATTTACTATATTGTCACTCATCTAGAACTCCCTTCTTTTCCGCCCTTGTAGGGCCACATTCGTTTTTGGCAAACTAAACTATGCCTGCGCTTCTGCTTCGTGGCCTTCTGAGCGTTGCAACAGTTCGATCAAGATGCCGTGGGTTGCCTTAGGATGGACAAAGGCAACCAGTCCGTGAACACCCTGTCGCGGGGCTTCATCAATCAGCCGCACCCCTTCTGCAGTCAGCGTTGCCAAGGTGGTGTTGATATCCTCCACTTCAAAGCAGACGTGATGAATGCCCTCGCCGCGTGTCTGCAAAAAGCGTGCAGTGCCACTGGTGTTGTCGGTGGGGGCAATCAGTTCCACCGTACTATTGCCTAAGTCTAAGAAAGCTGCCTCCACCAGATGTTCGGGAAGGCTCATGCGTTGCAAGAGACGAAAGCCGAGCAGATTGCAGTAGGTTTGCAGCGCAGC
>JBBQIG010000699.1:0-2462 GCA_038324715.1 Anaerolineae bacterium
CTGCCATCAAGTCACCAAGGGGCTGATCTTCATGATCTTCGCGCCATACTTGGTGCTTGCGCTTTCGAGGGTACAGTTGAATAGACGAGAGTGAATACTCAAGAGAGGGAAGCGAGTATGATTGTGAGCGACGAGGCATTGCAAAACCTAGAATATCCATTTGCCACACTCGATAGCTTTATTACTCCCAACGCAGAGTTCTATGTACGCAATCATTACCCTTATCCTGCGCTCACTGCAGAAAGTTGGCGGCTGCGAATAGAAGGCAGTGTAGATCACCCTTTACAGTTGAGCTATGCCGAGTTGAAGCAGCTACCAGCCAGGTCAATCATAGCGACACTCGAGTGTGCAGGCAACCACCGCGCCTTTCTTACACCCAAAGTGGGAGGGTTGCAATGGTCACAAGGCGCAGTGGGCAACGCAGAATGGACGGGAGTACCCTTGCAAGCCATCCTTGCCCATGCAGGAGTCAAGCCCGACGCCCTTGAGGTGATTGTTGAAGGCGCGGACAAAGGTGAAATCAAAGAGTCGCCCAAACCCGATGGCCCAATTCACTATGTGCGCAGCTTGCCGCTGGATCATCCTGTCCTCGCCGATGCACTGCTCGCCTACCAGATGAACGGCGAGGCGTTGTCGCTTGCACATGGCTCTCCACTGCGGCTAATTGTACCTAGTTGGTATGCAATGGCGTCGGTGAAATGGGTGACTCGCCTCATTCTCACTGCAAAACCCTTTCACGGCTACTATCAATCCATTGACTACGCCCTGTGGGAGCGCATCGACGGCATTCCCACCCGCATTCCCATCACCACTATGCAAACGAAGTCCTCCATTGCGCGGCCTGCGCTGAACGAAGTGATCCCGCTACAGACGCCTTTTCGTGTCCATGGCGCAGCATGGAGCGGTGACGCCGAGATTGCCAAAGTCGAGATCAGTGTGGATGAGGGCAAAACGTGGAATCTAGCGCAGTTAATGGGCGAAGCCGTCCGTTATGCGTGGCGGCTGTGGGAATATGAAGCGCCCCCCTTCACACACCCCGGTTCATACAATGTGCTGGCAAGAGCCACCGACACCAAAGGCTGTACACAAGCCATGCAGCGTGAACCTGATCGCGAGAACTATGTGATCAGCCATGTCATTCCCGTCCCGATCATAGTTCGGTAAGTTTCGTTATCCGTTAAATGAGGATAAGCTTCCTCGGAGCTTGAAGCTCCAAGGAAGCGTTTCTATCGACACTACGGGCTGATACGGGCTAGAGAACTGGGGTTGGCTCTATTTCTCGATGGGGACGCCTACGGAATTGCCCCATTCAGTCCAAGAACCATCATAGTTGCGTACATTGGGATAGCCCAACAGATAGGTCAGCACAAACCAACTATGGCTGCTGCGCTCGCCGATGCGGCAA
This sequence comes from Anaerolineae bacterium, assembly GCA_038324715.1. Classification (GTDB taxonomy): domain Bacteria; phylum Chloroflexota; class Anaerolineae; order Caldilineales; family Caldilineaceae; genus QEUY01. The sequence goes on from JBBQIG010000699.1 coordinate 1,406, forward strand.
TAGGCAACAATATCGTCGCTCGACTTAAGTCCCTGCTCCTCTTCATAGATGGCGCGTAGTTCTTCGGCGCTCTTGAAAGTGCCATCTGGATTGGCTGCTCGCGCCCAGGGCACGCTGCGTGCGCCAGGGATGTGCCCCCCGCGCATGGCTCCTTCTTGTGGGTAATCTGCCATGTGCAGCAATTCGCCACGATATTCGCCTGGGCTACGCACATCTACCAATGGCTTGCCAGCCGCCTGGTGCTTCAGCACCTCATCACGGAAGGCACGAATCTTGCTGTCATCACGTGCGGGGACAGGGTACTTGCTGGAGGCATAGCTGGGGCGTTCTTTGGTTAGTTCACGACCTTCAGAGATCCACTTCACGCGTCCACCATTCATCACCTTGGCATTGGTGTGACCAAAGAGTTGGAAGACCCAAAATGCGTAGGTTGCCCACCAGTTGTTCTTATCCCCATAGAAAACAACAGTAGTGTCTGGGGTGATGCCGTGGCGGTTCATGAGTGCAGCGAACTGCTCAGGATTGATGTAATCGCGTCGCTGCGGATCGTTCAGGTCGGTATGCCAGTCAATGTTCACAGCGCCAGGAATATGACCTGTGTCATAGAGCAGCACATCTTCATTGCTTTCCACCAAGCGAATGTTGGGGTCATTAAGATGTTGGGCAACCCAGTCGGTGCTAACAAGAACATCAGGTTGTGCGTAATCGTTACTCATAAGAAATTCCTCCTAAGGTATTTTGGTTTAACGGTCTGTGTGCAAAAAAATCTGTTCGGAAATCTATATCAAGAATTTGCATAGAAATCTCTAAAAATCCGAAATATTTATGCCAAACGTGAACAACAATCCTTCTACCTGTAAAACTCGTTCTAACAACCTAACCTTCTCCTAGTATATCTGTGTAGATCAATCTGTCCAGGAAACGTACTCATCCAATGTACTAACCTTTGGTGCTAGTCTATCGCCCGCATATTGTGTGACATGCCGGGTAAACAACTATATGTAGGAACAGGCGACTTGGCCAGACGGATGCTGGTTATTCTCAACGATTCTGGACC
>JBBQIG010000700.1:0-2431 GCA_038324715.1 Anaerolineae bacterium
TGGCGCACCACTGCCGTCATATCGACCTCAAAGACGGTGGTAACATGCGGGCTGCTCTGCTTGCTCTGCACCATATGCTCGGCAATCGCCCGCCGCATCGTGCTCAACGGCTGCCAGATTTCATTGTCCCTCGCGGCTACACCGTGAGATGCAACCTGGCTAGGCTGCATCTCACCAGACGCTTCTACACGAGTCTCACTGACAGGCGCAGCCTGCTCCACCGTGGCGAGATGCGCCAACACATCGCGCTTGGTAATGCGCCCATGCAGCCCACTGCCAGCAATTGCATCCAATGCCAGTTGGTGCTCGGCTGCCATGCGTGCCACCACAGGGCTGATGTAATCGCGTCCAGTGGGACGAAGATCAGAGCGTGCCGGTTGGCTCGAGGCGGCTGAGGCTTTGGCGCTGGCAGCCACCGGAGGCGCAGGAGTCGCCGCAGTTTCGGGGGTACCCGGAGTCGCTGACTCCACAACGGCATGCTCTTCTTTCACCCCAATATAACCCAACACCGTCCCCGTGCGCACCGTCTGCCCAGCCTCTACCAGCACCTCAAGCAAGGTTCCCGCTGCCGGAGCCGGAATTTCTGTGTCAATCTTATCCGTATTGATCTCAACCAACGCTTCAAGTTTGGTCACAGCGTCGCCGGGGGCTTTGAGCCAGCGGGCTACAGTCCCCTCAACCATACTTTCGCCCATCTGGGGCATGGTCACTGCAACAGCCATACGCGCCTATTCTTCCCTGAAACTGTACGAGTCTTTGCTAAAAAGCTGCTAAAAGTTGTAAAGCTAGCCTAAACAGATACCCCAACATCAAGCAACGTACGCGCCGCCAACGCTGGCGCATCCATCTCATGGGTCATGTAAATATAGTGCTTCTCTGGCACAGTCGTAAAGCCAGCATGTTGACCATCGGGCGTCAGCACAACCAGATTCATATTCTGACCGGGTCTAAGCTGCAAATAATCAATATCACGCAACGCCTCTAACCCTGCTTCGTGCAACGACATGCCACTCTTGAGGTAAAGCACGACACTGCGCGCGGTGCTCACTCGAATCGCCAGTTCGCCCATGCCCGTACAGCCCACAGCGCCATAGCGATTATCACAATAATTGCCCGCGCCAATAATGGGGCTGTCACCCACGCGGCCTGGATATTTCCAAGCTGTGCCGCTGGTGCTCACTGCCGAAGCCAAATCACCCGCTTGGTCACGCGCTAAAAAATTCACAGTGCCTTTGGTATCATCGCGTTCAGCTGTTGATGTAGAAATTGGTGTAGAGGCTGAGGTAGAGTTTTGTCCGCGATCCTTCAAATCAACCGTGCGCGTCAGGCGATTCGCCAACTCGCGCACATTGTCACTGCTGCCCGCAATCATCCCAAACTTCTCAAAATGTTCACGCCAACGACGCAAGGTTGCTTCCGTGCGCTGGTCGGCTGGCAACTTGCCAATCTCCGCCGCAAAACGCTCTGCCCCTCGCCCCACCAACAAGACATGGGGCAGTTGTTCCATCACCTGCCGCGCCAATGTGATCGGGTTGCCATAGCCGTAGACACCTGCCACCGCCCCCGACCGCAACGTGCGCCCATCCATGATCGAGGCATCTAGCTCCACCTCGCCCAGCGCATTGGGCAAACCACCATAGCCCACGCTCTGATCCGTCGGGTCATCCTCAACCAGGCGACAGGCAAGCTCCACAGCATCCAGCGCAGAACCACCCTGGCGCAAAAGCTCCATTGCCGCGGCGGCTCCCGCACGTCCGTTTTCGCTTGCCACTACCACCGGAGTTAAATTCACTGATAGAACCTTCTAGCTTTCATTGTTGGCTGCACTCTGAGTCAAATGTTCAGCCAGAAGAGTCTCCACAGCCGATTGCAGCGGTTCCCATTCCACCTGCGGCACTTTATTCACCGTGATAAAATCCTGGGCAAAAAAGACATTGTAGACCCCTTCCAGCGTCAAAAGTTTTACCGCTAAGGGATTGTCCACCGTCTCGCCCAACGTGTAATTGTGGGAAGCAGCAAAGCGCGTATTGGGCAACACAAACTTGCGCGCATTGGGGTTTGGCGTCTGACGAACCTGAATTGGCCCTGCATTTGGCTCTTGAATCGGCATACATCTAGTATACCAGCCAGCACGGTGCGCGTAAAATGGCGCGGGGGCATCCCTCTCTACAACTCACATACGCCCACCCAATAGATTGCCTATCCAGGGTCTTTATCACAGCCCCCACTCAACCCAACGTCACCTTCTGCACCACGGCACTCACCCAACGTTCTCCGCTGCTGGCAACATGCCGCTCATCGCCAGTGGCAAAGAGCGTGACCACCTGTAGCTGCTCAAATCCCTCTAAGAACGAGCGCAGGGATGTTTCAGTAAAATCTGTAAAGAGTCGCTCGCCACTTTGCCGCTCACTACCCTCTTCACCCCCATACT
>JBBQIG010000701.1:0-2417 GCA_038324715.1 Anaerolineae bacterium
GGGATTCATTCTTCTGGCCCTTGTTAGTCGCTCCGCGCCCTGAACTACGCGTGGTACAGGTTGAAATCTCCAACGCAGTCGGGCAGTTCCAGACTCAATGGAATGAACTGTTAGCTGGTTCTATGCTGGCAGCAATTATCCCCATTCTCTTGTTGCTGCCTTTTCAACGCTACTATGTACAAGCAATAACGAGTAGCGGTTTGAAGGAGTAGGTTTCCACCTGCAATCGGCTGCATGCAGCGGTGACTCTTAACAGCCCCCTTTGCCTCGTCAGAATGCGCTTCTAGGGTGGTATTGTAACGCCTGCGAGATAGGAGGTCTGAATCTGTTATGCCAATCTTGAACGATCTATGGCAACTGGCGCAATTGACAAGAGTGGGCGTGAGGCAGTAATTGCAGTGCTTTGGAAGGTGGGTTTAACGCCGTAGTTCCCCGCGTTCCCACAGGTCATGAAAATCCACGCGTAGCCATTGGTACGTTGGTGAAAGGGCCATAAAATCAGGGGCCAATCCACTTTCTGGCACCTGCTCACCAAGTTCAGCGTGCAGGCGCACTTCTTCTGGCCGTCCCTGTGGTAGCCATGAGACTCCAGATTAGTAGCCGTTGGGGTTTTTATAATCGACAAAACGATAGCCTAGACCGCGCTCGGTGAAGATATAACGGGGGTTCGCTGGGTCAACTTCGATCTTTTTACGTAGGTAGGTGACGTAGAGGCGCAGGAGGTGGTTATCGTTGAGATATTCATGGCCCCACACTTTGGTCAAGAGCGTTTCGTGGGGCACCACCCAGCCAGCATTTTGAATCAGGTGATAGAGCAGGCGATACTCTGTAGGGCGCAACCCCAGCCGTTCGCCTTCTACAATGACATCGCGGCGCTGGAGGTCTACCTGTAGACGCTCATCAATGGTAATGATCTGCTGATCCGGGCGACCTGTTTGTTCAAAGCGGCGCAGCACGGCACGAATGCGGCTCGAAAGCTCGCGCGGGCTAAAGGGTTTGGTGACATAATCATCTGCCCCCAAGTCCAACCCCCTGATGCGATCTTCTTCGTCGGCACGCACGGTGATCATGATCACCGCGGCGTCGCTGATCTCGCGCAGCCGCTTGAGCGTTTCAAAGCCATCCATCCCCGGCATTTCCACATCGAGCAAAACCAGATCTGGATTGAAATCGCGTGTCTTTTCCAACGCTTGCTGCCCGTTATTGGCTTCCAGCGTTAAATAGCCTTCCAAATCCAAATTCATTTTGATGAAGCGCACCATGCGCGATTCATCGTCTACCACAAGTACGGTCTTTTTGGGTTGGTCGGACATAAATTTTACGCTTTCGCTCTTCGAGTCGCTGGTTAGAATTCTCTGGTTTAAATGACAACAGGCTGGTTCTGATGGTGCATTATACTCAACTTTACCCCGCGGCAACAAGGGGCAGACGTAGTTCGACCCACAACGACGATCTATAGGCGCGCGCTGTTCCATTTTGGCCGCTCAACTTGTAAACCGTTGCTCGGACCAAGATAAACTGTCTGCTAGGCAAGCGCCAGTTCGATCTCCTCTTGCACCCACGGATCACTCTCTTCATAGCTTGCTCCCGTAAGGATGGCGTCAATCATCTCCTGGTCGCGGCGACGGCCTATGCTCAAGATTTTGCCCAAGCCCCAGGCTGCGTGACCGCGCACAAGGGGAGATTCATCCGTGAGCAGGTAGCCCAAACCTAGAATTGCCTCTGAATCACCCCAATTGCCCAGCGCCACTGCCACATTGCGTGCCATGCCAGCGCGCGTGGTGCGTAGTACGGGCGAGTTGCGGAAGTGATTGGCAAAGGCTTCTTCGTCTAGCCAGTAGGGAGTCTCTGATTCAAGCCCTGCATAGAGAGGTGGCGCAACCCGATCCGTTTGTGCCTGCAATGCTGCCATCAGGGGAGTGCGCACATTCAGCCGCTGGTTCCAGGGGCAGACCTCTTGGCAAATGTCACAGCCAAAGATGCGGTTGCCAAAAGAACTACGTAATTCTATGGGAATCGGCGCTTGGGTTTCAATCGTCCAATAGGAGATGCACCGCTGCGGGTCAAGGTGGTAAGGGCCGACAAAGGCATTGGTGGGGCACGCATCCAAACAGCGCGTGCAACGTCCGCAAGTCCCTACGGCACTCGCGCCTGCTTCCTCATTTCCCATCTCACCCACATTATTCTTACCCACAGTGCCCGCAGTCAGAGGAATTGTCCAACGTCCATAGTCCATGTTGGGTGGCAATCCTTCCAAAACCAAAGTGGGTTCCGGTGCAGTGGGAAACGGTTGCGGCGGGTCATAGACCAAAGTTTCGGGAATAAGAAGGGTTGCGAGGAGCAGCCACGAGCCATCGGCAGGGTTGATGGTGCAACAGTTTTTGCCCGTGAAGCCAATGCCCGCGGTGGCTGCCCAA
>JBBQIG010000702.1:0-2384 GCA_038324715.1 Anaerolineae bacterium
ACACCATCCTGGTTGGTGGCGGCATGGCGAATACTTTCCTGGCTTCCCAGGGCTATCCGATGGGCAAAAGCTTGGTAGAAAAGGATGTGATCGCAACTGCCGCCAGACTCATGGACAAAGGGGCAGAAATCATCCACTTGCCTGTTGATCTGCGCATTGCCACACAATTTGCTGCTGACGCCGAAAACGAAGTTGTGGCGATCACCGATGTACCTCCCGATGCGATGGCTTTGGACATAGGCCCAGCCACCATTGCCCACTTTGCCAATCGTTTGTCGGGTGCAAAGACAGTGCTCTGGAATGGTCCAATGGGCGTTGCTGAATTCCCAGTGTTTGCCCAAGGTACAGCGGCAATTGCTGAATTTTTAGTAGGTCTGCGCGGCGCGACCACCATCATCGGTGGCGGTGACAGTGCGGCGGCGGTGCGTCAAGTTGGGCTGGAAGACAAAATGAGCCATGTCAGTACCGGTGGTGGAGCAAGCCTGGAATTTCTCGAAGGTAAAGAGCTACCCGGTGTGGCAGTGTTGAACAATCGCGACTAAATCTTATGAATCTACTTAAACGTCTAGCGAGCCTTTTTAGTGGGGGTGGTGGCGGTAGCAACAGTCGCTATCTCACTGTCTATGTGTTGAACCGTCGTTGCAATGAGCCTATCCTCGGGCAAATCGACTTGCTCAACGAGTTAAGCAAGCCCGATGAAGGCGAGTATGCCTACTATACGCGCAAGGTGCTGCACACAACCGGCGAACGTCGCTGCTTTTCTCAAGTGGAGATCAATCTCTACTTGGACAAAGATAAGAAAGTCGTCCACCATGAAGTTGAGGGGGGACGTTGGTTAAGCGCCGACGAATATTATGAGGAACTAGAGCGCTTTAATGCGCCTCCCCCCGAAGAAGATAGTGAAGAAGAAGGCAGAGAAGAAGATGATGAGACTACAGAGTCATCTTCTCTGCCTGCACCAACTCAATCAGCCCCAACCAAGCCCACACCAGAAGAGAGCGATCATGCGTAAACCAATGATGGCGGGTAATTGGAAGATGAACAAAACTCCAGCCGAAGCTGTGGCATTGGCCCAAGCCATTGCCGAAACTGTGGCAGGGATCACCCAAGTAGACAGCGTAATCTGCCCCACCTTTCTGGCGCTGCCTGCTGTGAGCAAAGCCGTGGAAGACAGCACGATTGCCGTTGGCGCACAAAACATGCATTGGGCCGATAGTGGAGCCTACACAGGTGAGGTCAGCGCCCCCATGCTCAAGGGACTCGTCGAGTATGTGCTCATCGGTCACAGTGAGCGTCGTCAATATTTTAGTGAAACGGATGAGACGGTCAGTAAGAAGGTGAATGCTGCACTCGCGCATGAACTGATTCCGATCATCTGTGTGGGTGAAACGCTGGCGCAAAATGAGTCGGGCGAGACCCATGCCATCGTGGGCGCACAGGTAAGAGCGGCACTCTTGGGTGTGGATGCGAGTCAGCTTCAGCAATTGCTCATTGCCTATGAACCCATCTGGGCGATTGGCACAGGCAAGGCTGCCACCTCGGCGCAAGCCCAAACCATTTGTGGCGAAACCGTGCGCGCCACCCTTGCAGATCTCTATGGCAACGAGGGTGCCCAAACGGTGCGTATCCTCTATGGCGGCAGCACCAATGCCAAGAACATTGGCGAGATTATGCAGCAACCCGATATTGATGGCGCGCTCATCGGCGGCGCAGCCCTCAAAGCGGATGAGTACAGCGCAATGGTGCAGACAACCGCAGACTTATATAAAGAGCTATACAAATAGGCTATACCTACAGTACATGCCGGGGCTTACCCCCCCCGGCGATCAACTTGCTTTTTTCAATCCTGCTCTATACCTGAAAGCACTTTCTCCTGCGGACATACCGCTTCACTTTGACGCATTCCCCCCTGCATGGTATTCTGCACGAGTAACTCGATGTCTTCAATGTCTTATCTTAATGTCCCTGAATGTCTTAATGTCCCTGGCTGCTAACCCCACGTTGGCACATATCACTTTGTGAACCCATGACCCTATCGACCCAACGCGTTCTCATCGTGCCATTTCTGGCGCTGGCTGCTCTGTTTCTACTTACATGGCCTGTCTGGCGTTGGCTCTGGGGTGAATGGATGGGCAATGAATATTACAGCCATGGTATTCTCATCCCACCCGTGACTATCTACCTCGCAGTTCAACGTTTTCGCAACGATAAAGATTTACGCTGGTCGCCTGAACAAGGCAGCAACTGGGGGGTGATCTTAATCGCTGTTGGGTTGGGTCTCTATCTTTGGTTCTTTAACCAACGAGCCTTCTATCTGGCGGCTTTTGCGACCATCATCATGATTGGTGGCCTGGTCTGGACACTGGGTGGCAACAATGTTGCCA
>JBBQIG010000703.1:0-2381 GCA_038324715.1 Anaerolineae bacterium
AGACTTCTGTACATTACCAGGGTGAAGAAGGGCAAATCCACGATTTTGCCACCCCAATCCGCAACGGCGAGTTGGGCAACGTGCGGCTGGGGCTGGCGGAGACGCGCATCCAGGATATTGTCGCAAGTGTGACAGATCGCATGGTATTTACAACCCTCACCGTGGCAGGTGTGGGTATCTTAGCCGCCATGCTCTTAATTTGGCTCTTAACGCGCCCCATTCTCGACTTGGTTGCCACCACCCAACAACTGCGACAGGGAAATTTGAGCGTACGTGCCCCCCGCTGGAATGATGACGAAATTGGCGCGCTGGCGGATGCCTTTAATCAGATGGTCAGTGAGCTAGAGATCAGCCAACAGATGGTGATTGAAAAAGAGACCGCGCGCACCCATCTTCTCTCCCGTCTTATCAGCGCGCAAGAAGAAGAACGCAAACGCATTGCGCGTGAACTGCACGATGGCGTGGGACAGGCGTTAACCTCCATTCTTGTCCATATCAAAGTCTTGAAGCAGCAGCAAGACCCCGCCACCCAAGCGCGCATGAGCGAACTGCACCAGTTGGTTGATGAAACACTTACCGACGTGCGCCTCCTCAGCCGCGAATTGCGTCCGAGTTCACTGGATGATCTGGGACTGTCGGCAGCGTTGGAACGTTACGTGGCGGAGTTTGGGCTACACTATCCCAATTTGGAAATTGATCTCCACTACAACCTGCCTCAACGCTTGCCACCAAATCTGGAAACATCACTCTATCGCGTGATTCAAGAAGCAATGACCAATAGCGCACGCCACAGCCATGCAACCACATTGAGCGTGGTTGTCACCCAGCGCGACGGGCGTGTTCAGGCGATCATCGAAGACAATGGTGAGGGGTTTGACGTGGAAAGCACGCGCCGTGCAGGCAGTAGCGTAGGTCTTCACAGCATGAGCGAACGTAGCGAATTGCTAAATGGCAACCTTGAAATTGAAAGCAGCCCCGAGGGAACGACCCTCTATGTCGAAATTCCCATTGTGGACGCCGAAATTTTGAACGCCCAAATTCCAGCCGAAAAAACAACCTGAAAGTGTAATCTGAAAAAGTATGAGTACATCCATCCGAATTCTTGTTACCGATGATCACGCTGTTCTGCGCGCGGGGTTAACGGCTCTGTTAAACGCCGAGCCAGACTTCACTGTGGTGGGCGAAGCAGCAGATGGAACCGAATGCCTGCGCGTGGCGCAAGCGACCCAACCCGATGTTATTCTGCTCGATATCAACATGCCAGGGATGAACGGGCTAGAAGCATTGCCACTGTTGCGTGAACTTGCGCCCAAAAGCCGCATCCTCGTTCTCACCATGCATGACGATGTCACCTATCTGCGCCAAGTTCTGCGTGCTGGGGGTGCGGGCTATGTGCTAAAACAGGCTGCCGACACGGAACTACTTTCGGCCATTCGCACAGTGTACAGTGGCGGGACCTACCTCCATCCAGCCCACGCCCAAGCGTTGCTTGCTGATCCAGCCCCTGTTGCCCCACCCACTGCAGGAGCAACGCAATTGGCCCACCTAAGTGAGCGCGAACAGGAAACACTCAAGTTAATTGCGCTGGGATATTCCAATAAAGAAATCGCTGAGAAACTATTTCTTAGCGTAAAGACTGTAGAGACCTACAAAGCACGTATTATGGAAAAGCTGGAGTTGAACACGCGTGCGGGGCTGGTGCGCTTCGCCCTTCAACACAAGCTCCTGGATGATGAAGAGTAACGTGCGTCTCAAATGCAAAAGCTTGCCGCCTCACAGAGGTGTGAGGCGGCAGTGAGATGAACTATGAAAACCTACCTACTTACTGTCTTACTGTGAAAGCATGTAGTTGACTACGCTCGGCTGTTAGCAGGTGTCAAAGGCGCTGCCCCTTCCACTTGCTTGCGGGGCCACGGTGTTCCCACCAACGGCAGCACATAGTAGTCAAGCCCGATATAGCCAGCAACCTTCCACCCGAGCACCAACAGAATGGCGAGAACAAAGAGCACAGGATTGGTGCTGGCAGTGCCGGCCATCATGAAGTTCCAGTTTAGGAAGCCACCCAAGAAGGCAGCGATGCCTGTGAACAAGCCCAGCACCAGTGCAATCCCGATCAACAACTCACCATAAGCAATCAGAGGGGCCATGAAGGTGTACGCTTCGGCATCCAACATGGCGGTCAGGAACGAGCGATACCAGTCAAAGCTGATGGCAGGTCTGCCTCCTTCGGGAATCGCAATGGCCCGTGTCCAGAAACCCTGCACGGCCTCGCCAGTCTGCGTCCACGCCGGATCCGTCACTTTGTGCCACCCGGCATCGATCCACTTGTAGCCCAACCAGAGCCGAACCAGTAACCAGAGCCAGCTAGCTCGTGTGTCCGA
>JBBQIG010000704.1:0-2314 GCA_038324715.1 Anaerolineae bacterium
CTGGGCGCACCTGTGCTGCTTGCCAATCAATTGAGTGCCTATCCAGCCCAGTATTATGGCGAATTTCACTACAGTGCGCCCGTGGTGGTCTACTTTGCCGCGGCGAGTGCCTTTGGTTTGGCGCGTCTTTGGCGCTGGACAACCTCGCGGCTGAACGAAGGGTCTGCCAGTTTTCAACATCTTCCTGCTGCCAGTGCACCGACAATGGCAGCCATGGCACTGTTTCGCAACTCACGCACGGCACTACGTCCGCTCCTGGCGTTGGCGCTGGTGGTATGGCTACTGGGATGGTCTCTGGGTAGCTATGTGGAGATTGGACGAGGTCCAGGGGGAGGGCGCTATGATCCAACCCCGATTACAGCGCATCACAGGCTCTTGCCCCATTTTCTTGCCCAACTGCCATCTGACGCCGCTGTAACTGCCACTGCGGCTGTGCATCCGCACGTAAGCCTGCGCCGCTATGTTTATCAGTTTCCAATGGGTCTACAGCCGCCAGGGAGCGCAGAGTGGGCTTTGCTTGATGTGACCACGGCAACTGATATGGCACCGGGCGATGTGCATAGCCAGGTGGAGGCAATGTTGGCGGGAGAGTGGGGAGTGGTGGATGGCGCGGATGGCTTTTTGCTCTTGCATAAGGGGGAAACAAACAAGCAGATTCCACCTGCATTCTATGACTTTGCCCGCACAACAGGCGTCGCCGGGGATGTCCCGCTGATGCTGGTTGATGCAGCCGCTGAGGATTGGCGACGTTGGCGTGCTACGCAGCTCGTGACCACTTGGCAAGTGGGGGAGGGGTATGATGTGGCAACGATGGCTCCTGCCATTGAAGTACGCAGCCCCAGCAGCGACGTGCTTTATCGTTTTGCCGATGCCATGCCGCCGGCGTTGGTTTGGTATCCACCAACACTCTGGCAACCGGGGGATCGGGTGCGTGTGACAACCTTGCCGCTTTATCTGCCGCGTAGCTTTGGCATGGTTGTGGAACGCACGCCTGGATTGGTAATCGTGCCAGATGGCACTGAACCTGGAACAGAAAATGAGAGGGGCATCGGCAATGAGCAAGAGCAGCTTGTGCTAGGCTTTCAGCGGGGCGAACAAGAGCAACTTGTGCCACTCGACATAACGCCTACGGACGCTCTTTTGTGGCTCAACGATCTGAATCGTGATAAGCCACATGCAACAATTCCTTTGTCAGCACAATTCAGGTTGGCAAGCGGCGAGCCGTTGACGTTGACTGCACAGTTGAGATCAAACGAGTTATGGGCTGGCGCTATGCTTGATGTGAACTTAGCTTGGCAAGGTAGCTGGCAGGAGGGAATGGTCGCTTTTGTCCATCTGCGACAGGCAGAAACGAATCAGGGGCAGCAAGATGGTCTACCCCGCTATTTTGTGATTAACCCGCCGCCCATTGCAGATCAGCGCGTAGATTGGCGACAGATCCAAGTGCCGCTGGATGCTAAAGCTGGTGAATGGCAGGTGGTAGTGGGGCTGTATGATCCGGCGACGGGGACGCGGTTGCCTGTGGTGGATGAGGCTGGGACGGTTCATGGCGAAGAGGTGGTTGTGGGTACGCTACGGTGGCGTGACGCACCTGTGCCTGACCAAAGTTGTGCGCTGATTCCTGCAAGTTGTGCATCGCAGGTGGTGGAGTAGGGGTAGGGTAGGAGTGAATTAGAAGTTCTGGGGATTGAGCTTCCTCGGCGCTTGAAGCTCCAAGGAAGCGATTATGGACTGTCCACCTTTTGCTAAGCGCGTGTGGGTAGGTGTTTGGCGAGAAGCCACTGGTAGATGCGCTCGTCTTGATAGGCAGATCTGGCTGAACCCACATGATTGTGGCCTTCGTCGAGATAGAAGCGATTACCCTCTGGTATTTCTGGCACCTTGTCAACAGGCTGGAGTGTCAACGCACGAATAAAACTTTGATTATGAGAACGCGCGACTTCGCCAAAAGAGAGCCAGAGTGGACGCTTATATCAGAGCCAACATAGCCTCATTAAAAGCGCCCAGTCTCGTGAAGAGACTGGGCGCTTGCTGTTTCATGTCGGATACGTTAGGTGGCGCAGAGGTTAGTTGCCAGTTGGACGCAGGCCCAAGTAGACAATCTCCCCACCGAGGGTGCGCAGGATGCGATCCGCAGGCAACCAGGGCAGCAGTTGGTGAAGCTCATTGGGAGAGAGGGCTGCATTGTTATTTGCCAGAAAAATACGGAATGCAGCAGACGCCAGGGGCAGTCGCTCATTGATATAATCTGGGTCATTGGCACAGCGAGTGCGTAGACATTCACGCAGCGCATCCGTCTGATGCACTTCACCTG
>JBBQIG010000705.1:0-2279 GCA_038324715.1 Anaerolineae bacterium
CATCTGCGCATGAATCAGATTGGCAATTGGTTTCTGGTGGCTTCGCAATACACTCTGGGCCTGAGTTTCATCAAGATAGGCCAGAAGGTGCTGCACAGTTTGGGTGGCAAGGTCATGAAGTAACTCTGCGTGCTGGTCATAAGCAACGTCATCAAAATCCACTAAGCCGCTGACAATATAATCTTCCAGACGAGTCTCTTCAATACCGCCTCCATTCGTGGAGAGCGTGTCATTTACCCCAGTTCGCAGTTCATGAATCGAGAGCGTTGCATCGCCAGGTTGATAGCGCAACCCACTCAAGTCAAGTGTAAAAGGATGATAGCCAGAGCTAATTTCGCCCTTTGGCACGACAAGGATGCGCGGGATGTCGATTGTTTTTTGTGCCAAGACCTGGGTTGTCATTGCCACCACCGCAGCAATATCCAGAGTGGGTGCAATGCCATCCATCGCCAACTGTCCAGTGGTATATTGGCTTGTCACTTCTCGTACTAATCTGGCTTGGGCCGCGGGCTGTTGCAGAGAGCTAATCCCAGAAAATTCTGCGGGCAAATTGCCCATTTGATTGATGACGGCATAGGTGATCTCGGCGGCTCTCTGCTCGGCTGGAGATTGGAATAGAGCTTGGGGAGCAGAAGCAGAAAGCTGGCTTGTCGCGGTAGCTTGATGGGGAGAGATGCCTAGCAGAGCCGCTACTTGGGGTTGGGAAACAATCGTAATGGGGCGACTCCGCAATTGATCGCCTGTCAATTCCACGGTTTGCAAATGGATAGGAGAATCGGGACGGTTGGCCTCGTCGATGATCTCTTGAAATTTATCGTGGGCGACAATATTGAGCCGATCCACTGCCGTGACACCCGTGCGTTTGCCATAGGGCAGGCGCAGCCCGCGGCCAATCGATTGTTCAATGAGAATGCGGGCGTTGGCCGCGCGTAACGGCACAATGGTGTAGAGGTTGGTCACGTCCCAGCCTTCTTTAAGCATGTTGACATGGATCACAATCTCAGTCGGTTCGTCGGTATGCTCCACCTTGAGCAACCGCTCCACCATCGCATCTTCTTCGGCTCCTGTACGGCTGGAATCAACTTGCAGCACACGGCCTTGATAGCGCCCTTCAAAGAACTGTTCAGACTGAATGCGTTGCATCAACACGCTGGCGTGGGTGGTATCGCGCGCAATCACCAACAGGAAGGGCTTGACGATGGGGTTGCCACTTGCGCGGGCATAGATCTCTAGCTCGACTTTGACACTTTCATGCAGACGTACACCATCTTCGAGCTTGAGCAGTTCAATCTCTTCTGCGCTCATGCCTGCAGGATTAAAATTCTTACGCGTGACGACGGCTGGCTCTTTAACAAAGCCATCCGCCATTGCCCGCGCCAAAGGATAGTCCACAATGACATTCTTGAAGGGGATCGCCCCACGCGCTGTCTCCACAAAGGGAGTGGCAGTTAGCTCCAGTCCCAAGACAGGCTTGAGTTCGTTAATGGCGCGCACACCTGCCGAGGCACGATAGCGGTGCGATTCGTCCATAAGCAAAACGAGATCAGGCAGCGCGGCGAGGTAGTCAAAATAGCTTTCACCAATGTACTCAGAAAGCCGCTTGATGCGCGGAGATTTGCCGCCGCGCACTTCGCTGTTGATCTTGGAGATGTTAAAGATATTGATCTTGCAGCGCAGTAGCAGGTCAAAGAGTGTCCCTGCTGCCCCTTCATAGTTGTCACCCGTGATGATGGTGGGTGGATTGGTGGCAAATTCGGCAATACCCTTAAAGACATACTTGGGCGTGTTGGGGGTGAAGTCGGCAATGAGCTTGTTGTAAATGGTCAGGTTGGGCGCAAGCACAAAGAAGTTGTTAATGCCATGTGCCAGGTGCAGATAGGAGATAAACGCGCCCATGAGCCGCGTTTTGCCCACACCCGTTGCCAGGGCGAAACAGAGCGAGGGAAAGTCACGCTCAAAGTCCGTGACAGTAGGAAATTCCTGCTGGATAATCTCCAGCGCAGCCTGTACATCAATTCCCTTTTGCGGTGGCACGATCTCGGTAATGCGGTCGAGAGTTTCCAAAGATTGGCGTTGGGGCGGGCGCAGGCTAAGACGGCCTGCAATGGCATTGACATGACGGTTCACGGGGATTATTCGCTTTCTTCACCGCAGGGGGCGGACTTCTGGGCTAAATCTTCTAACATGCCTTCAACTTTGATGGCTAGGTTGGCCTCATACAGGAGACCATATAGAGCATCATACATAGACCGCCTCTGCTTCAATGCGACGTTTTAGCT
>JBBQIG010000706.1:0-2226 GCA_038324715.1 Anaerolineae bacterium
AATAAAGAGCGCAACCGCAATAATGGATGGCGTCAACACCAAGATAGCCAAAAACATGTCTTTGGTTAGCCAACTTAGTCGTTTGCGTTTGGTCTTGGGGGAGGCGGCAACGCCGCTCTCCCCTGCAACCGTAATAGACTTATGCGCCAAAATCTGCGTCCTCCGCAGCCGTCACAAGCGCGGCTTGCGCCTGGGCCACGTCGCGTCCTGAAGCGAGAATGTTAATCGCAATTGCATAGTCGAGCACAAAGCTTTGCTTGGCTGCTGCACCATGCTGAATGCTTGGAACCAGGGTGTTGCTCCCGAAATCTGCCATTGCCGAGGTCAAGTACTCGTCATAGACAGACATGTCTGGGTCGGTACGTGCGGGGATCGAGCCTTTGATGGGGTTAAAGGCATCTTGGCCTGCGCGTGAACCACAGATCCGTAAGAAGTTGGCGGCATTTTCGCGGTTGGGTGCACCGAGCGGCAGACCGAATGAATCGGAAAGCACGATGAATTTGCCTTCGGTGCCAGGTGACGCCGACCAACTATAGTTGCTGAAGGCCTTGGACATCAGTACGCCATGTGTCCAGTCTCCCATGACCATCATGGCTGGGCCATCTTCGGCGACATAGCGATCATTGATGTCACCCCACGCCGTGGAGAGATAGTCTGGGTTGGCATAGTCATAGGCGCGGTTCAGAATTTCCAATGACTCGGTCACCGCTGGATCATCCCAAGAAGTGGAGCCATCAAAGAGACCACGATACTCTTCTGGGGTCATTACAGAGTTGAGAATACACTCAAAGACGTGACCAGAGAAGTTCGGCTCATTTTCAGCCACTGCCAACGCTGGGATACCGGCGGCCTTCAGTGTTTCGGCAACGGCAAAGAACTCATCCCAGGTTGTGGGCACGTCCACGCCTGCTGCCTCTAGCTTGTCGGTACGCGTCCACATGACATTGGCACGGTGGATGTTGACAGGAACAGACCAGGGCTTGCCATCATAAGAGGCAATGTCAATCAACTCCTGGGGGAAGACCTCGTTAAAGCCCTCTTCTTCATAGAGCCAGTCGAGTGGCTCCATGCGCCCTGGAATCACATGGCTGTCAATCAGTTCGCGGCCAAGATGCACCTGGAAAGAGTCGGGTGGTTGACCACCCATCATGCGCGTTTCCAGCAACGCCTTCATGTTGCCACCTTGACCCGCACCGCCTGTTAGCGCAGCATTCTCAATCTCTACATCGGGATATTCTGCACTGAAGATTGCATAGAGGGCATTTAATGCCTCAACTTCACCACCGGAAGTCCACCAGGAGAAGACCTCCAGGCTACCTGTGCCAGCAGCAGCAGCCTCGCCAGCCGCCGCTCCAGTTGTTGCAGCAGGAGCCGCGCCAGGGGCTGTCGCCGGGGCAGCACAAGCAGCCAACAATGCGCCGCTCGCGCCAATCGCGCTATATTGCAGGAACTGACGTCGATTAAATTTAGACTGGGACATACTCAACCTCTCCTTTGGATAAGGGGCAGAAACAAAATACGTAGTTTGGGTAAGACATTACCGGGAAGCAAATAGCTTGGTACTAAGCGTGAACAAGATTGTGGGAGTCTTTGCAGAGCAATCTTGCTATCCTATAGTAAATCATATCCTCTTTTCCATGCAAATCGATTTTATATCTCCCCTTTCCGCAATTTCGCCAGTACGGAACTGGGTGGGTATCTACACTTTGGTCTCCATCGGATTTTCTCAGAAACTGTCTGAAAAGGTAAAGAGTGGCGGCTGTCATTCGTCGCTACGCTCCTCAGAATGACACTTTTCAAACAGTTTCTAAGGCACTATACACATTTGCCAAAATAATGATCACGGATAAACTGTCAGTGACTGATACGGCTTTCAATGCGCCAGTATCATGGTACCGAAAAGCTGATTTGTCCCTAAAAACAAATGATATCCATTTTCAAGCGAAACTCGCAAGGAAAAAGCAGAAGAAAAAAGCAATGGCGAACTTTTCAGTGGGAGATTCTGTACGTTTTAAACCTGGCGTCAAAGACCACGATTTCAATGTCGATATTGGTGGGTGGCAGGGCCGAGTGGTAGGGTTTGAGAAGGAACATGGCGCTGTAATGGTCGCCCTCGACAGCATCACCCTACGCAACATGCCCGGCGACTATATCGAGATATGTGAGGAAGAGGGGCTGGATTGGTTGGAGTATGGAGCAGGCCCGGACGAGTTGGAAGTTGTGCTG
>JBBQIG010000707.1:0-2220 GCA_038324715.1 Anaerolineae bacterium
CGTCCATCCGCCAACGCAGCCCATAACGCAGCCTGATCCTTCAGTTCGCGCAAAGGCGGCGCACAAACAAAAAGTTCGCCATCAGCCCCCCCTAAATGTTCATCCGCAGTCAGCAGCAGATATTGAGGGCATGTTTCCCCGCTAATCTGCACCCCGCGCGCCACTGCAGCGTCAATCTCCGCCACCCCTTCGGCGCAGCCAACATGGAAAATATGCAAGGGACACCCAGCTAGATGGGCAATTTCAGCCGCGCGATGAATCGCTGTGGCTTCCAGCCGCGCAGGGCGCGTTCGCTCATGCCAAATAGGCTCTCGATGCCCCGCCGCCAATGCTTGTGCACGCAACAACTCCAACAAAGGGCCAGTCTCACTATGCACCATCACGCGCCCACTCGCGGCTGCCACAGCTTGGCAAACGCGCAAAAATGCCCCATCATCCAACATCATGCGCTCATACGCTTGATAAAGTTTAAAGGTACAACACCCTGCCGCCGCCACCGCAGGTATCTCTTGGTAGCTCCCCTCGTTCTCGGCGTGCCAGGTGGGCAGCGTCATATGCAACCCGTAATCAATCGCAACCTGACCATCCGCCTCAGCCCGTCGAGCCGCAAGCGCAGCCATCAACCCCTCATGCGGCATTGGGTCAACGAAATCAATTACCGTCGTAGTGCCACCACAGGCAGCCGCGATTGTCCCAACCGCAAAGCTATCCGCGCTGACTCGTCCCCCCAGCGCCAATTGCAGATGCACATGCGGATCAACACCACCAGGCAAGACAAAACAACCCGTCGCGTCCATGTAGCGCTCGCCGCGCAACGCCACACCAATCGCAGCGATCTTCTCCCCGACAATGCCCACATCCGCCAAAACAGGGCCATCAACACCAATAACGCTGCCACCACCAAGCACTAAATCAAACAAAGCTACCACTTTTCACCCAAAAATTTCACGCTCCCCTTCCTTGGAGCTTCAAGCTCCGAGGAAGGTCTCCCCAACTGACGGCTAGATACCGCCCCCCCCCGCCAACACCCCATCTACGGCGTAATCACGCGCACCAAGGTACTATCCTGCGTAGCAGTCACACGGAACTCACCCAACCCAGCAGGGATCAGCACCCAACTCACAGCCCCCAGACGAACAGGATCGCCATCCCAAGTCACAGTGGCTTCACCCGATAGAACGCCCCATATCTCCAACGTCCTGCCATCGGTTTGACCACTCCACCCCTGTCCAAGCGCCAAGTTCAGCCGCTCGGTACGAAAATAGCGACTTTCGCCAATGATCTCAGTCGATATCTGTGCACCGGGAACAATGACAGGCGGCAAAGGCGTAGGCTCCACCAGATCAAAATCCAGCACCTCCAATGCCCGTTCAATGTGCAATGGACGTGGGCGACCCCAATCATAAATGCGATAGGTCGTATCGCTATTTTGCTGAATCTCTGCCACCAAAATCCCCGGCCCCAACGCATGAATTGCCCCAGTCGGCACAAAGATCACGTCGCCCGTCTTCACTGGCACGCGATGCAGCCAGCGCTCGGTGTCGCCAGCAGCAATGGCCTCGGCAAAACGCTCACGGTTGACCCCAGGCGCAAAGCCGTAAATCAGCTCCGCCCCAGCCTCGGCATGAACCACCACCCACATCTCTGTCTTGCCCGATTCTCCTTCGTGCGCAAGAGCATAGGCATCGTCGGGGTGAACCTGCACAGAGAGCCAGCGGTTGGCGTCCAATAACTTGATCAGCAGCGGAAAATGCCCTTTTGCCAAATGCTCGGCATTGCGACTCCCAACCAAATCAACTCCCCACTCATCCATCACCTCTGGCAGCGTAGCCCCTTGCAAAGCCCCTGTTGCAACCTTGGAGGTACCATGAGGATGAGCAGCAATGTCCCAACTCTCGGCAACAATCCCATCAGGGATTGTGCGCCCCAAGAGCGTTTCTAAATTGCGTCCACCCCACGGATAATCTTTGAAGACAGGCGTAAACGTGAGTGGATAGAGAGCTGGTGTCGGCATAGCTGTCGTGTTCCTTACTTATTGAGCTTTAGGGTTTGTAGGATGTGAAGAATAGCCGTCTACGCATGCGGGGCTTTTGGGCTAAACCAGCTCATCAATCGCTCTAAACTAAACCTGCCCACCGCCGGTTTAGTGGTGACTACTTCCGAATCGGGATCAGGGAAAGGAGGCAAATCAAGCATCTTGCGCCAAACATAGATACCAAA
>JBBQIG010000708.1:0-2127 GCA_038324715.1 Anaerolineae bacterium
CGAATCATCCCTCCGTGCGGCTGATTCGCAATGCCGAGAACTTGGGTTTTGGCGGTGCTTGTAATATCGGATTGGCACAGGCAAAGGGTGATATTTTGGTTTTGCTCAACCAAGACACTGTTGTCCAGCCCCACTGGTTAAGCGCACTGGTGACAACATTGGCAAAAGAGACCGATGTGGGCATTGTGGGCAGCAAAGCACTCTATGCCAATGGCACTATTCAACATGCAGGTGGCATAGTCGATGCACAAGGGGGTGGATCACACCTGGGCTATCGTCAGGTAGACCAAGGCCAGTTTGACCGGCTCATAGATGTGGATTATGTTACCGGAGCCAGTCTCGCCCTACGCCGCAAAACCTATGAACAGATTGGTGGCTTTGATCCAGGCTTCCATCCAGCCTATTTAGAGGATGTAGATCTTTGCTGGCGAGCACGAGCGGCAGGATGGCGTGTGGTGTATGTGCCGCAATCGGTGCTGATCCATAACGAGCGCAGTATGGCTGCCGTATCCACCTATGATGGAATGCTGATCTATCACCGTCACCGCTTGCGCTTTGTCTGCAAGCATTGGTCAGCCGAGCAGTTGCGGGATCAGTTTCTGCCCGCAGAGACGGCATGGCTCAACAGCTTTGGCCTTGGTGGAGAGCGACTGCTTGCCGTGACGCATCATGCCTATTTGCATCAATTGCTCAACTTGGGCGAATTGGCAACATGGCGACAAAGATTGCTTGGTGAAGCGCCAGAAGCCATCACAACCGTGGCGCAGACCCTGTTGACGCTACGCACGGTTTATCCAAAGGCGCTTACCGCTGTGCAGGCGCGTGAGGAGATCATGCCGTTGGTTCCAATGGAAAAGGCACGCCCGTTCGCAGAAATCCGCGAGCAACCTTTCCGCTCTGATGCGCCGCTGATTGGCTCCTGGATTGCAGCTTTCCGCCGCCAGTGGAATCGCGTATCAACGGAATGGTACGTTAAGCCGATGATCCGCCAGCAGTCCCACTTCAACACCTTGTTGCTGGATGCACTCCAACAGAGTCACCACCAGCAACATAAGGCCGAAGATCGCACTGCCGCCCTTGCCGCAGTCACCAACGTTTTGGCCGAATATCTGGCAGGTCAAGAGCGCGAGATTAGCACCTTGTCACAAGAGCTAGCCGCGATCAAGCGCCAGTTAGCAGAAGAGAAATCAGGGTATGAAGTAGAGAGAGACCCAGGAGAGGCATAGGATTCGGTGCGCGTTGTTTTTTTCACCCACACCTTTTTCCCCGATTACATAGCTGGAGCAGAGTTATCACTCTATCACACCTGTCGCGGTCTACAAGCGCGCGGCTACGATTGCATGGTACTCACACTCAATTCGCGCGGCAAAGGCCGCGCCGATCAATGGTTTGAGGTGGATGGGATTCCCATTCATCGCATCACCTTTGCCACCAAAAAGCGTCGCCCCTTGACCGATCTCTTTGATGCGCGCATCTTTCCACAGGTGCGCCGCGACCTGCGTCGTTTGCAACCCGACATCTTCCACCTGCACAACGTAGCCCAAGCCACACTAGCCCCTTTTGTCGCCGCACGCAGCACAAGCACGCCCACCGTCTGCACGCTGCATGACCACTGGCTGCTCTGTCCTAACAACATGCTCTATCGTGACGATGGCACGGTCTGTGACCCGGCACAGCATCCCAATGGCTGTGGCAATTGCTGGCGACGCTATGAATATTGGGCGGCGATCAGCAAGCGTCGCCAGTGGATGACAGATCTAACCAGCAATGTCGCCCGCTTTGTCTCACCTAGCCAAGCCCTGATTGATCTTCACGTTGCAGGGGGCTTCGATCCCAAGCGCTTTGCCCATATCCCCAATGCCCTTGCTGCACCCGATTGGGTGGAACCACAAAATGAGCAGATCATCGAAGCCTGTCTCGCTGCCAAAACGCAGCCCACCTTGGTCTTTGCAGGTGGTGGCGTACGCAACAAGGGAGCCGAGGTTATCCTACGCGCCTTGCCGGGGCTTTTAGAAGCCATTCCCAATCTGCAATTTGTCATTGCTGGGCCGGGTGAGTCTGAATATTTCCGCGAATATGCGCGCTATGCCCCTTCCGTGCGTGTCTTGGGCAAGGTGCCATTTAGCG
>JBBQIG010000709.1:0-2029 GCA_038324715.1 Anaerolineae bacterium
CCATGCTAGTTGTCTATGGCGTGGGATTAGGGGCGCTGCTCATCCTACTCTACTTACTGAGCTTTCCACTTGCATTGGAGTTTACTACGCTCAGTGATAGTTTAATTCTGGCATACACACGTCTTCAAGAGGGAAGAGCCGCCTTCAGCCGGTTCGATCCGCTGATCGCTGACCGACTTCCCACAGTAGAAGAGCTAGCCGCCATTCTTACGGGTGACCAAATGACGGTTTTTGGCGAAGCGATAATTAATGTTACGCAAAACCTCGGTGGCATCATTGGTCAGTTTCTGCTAGCAATGGTACTGAGCATCTATTGGACAGCCGATCAGCTACGCTTTGAGCGATTTTGGCTCTCCCTATTACCCGTCGCCCAGCGTGCCCGTGCTCGCGAAATTTGGCATTCGATAGAGGCCCAGATGGGCGCATACCTACGCAGTGAAATCTCCCAAAGTGTACTGGCAGGAATCCTGCTTGCACCTGGTTTTTGGTTTATGGGAATCGATTACCCGCTAATCTGGGCACTATTTGTGTCACTCGCCTGGTTTATTCCACTGGTGGGCTGGCTCATTGTGGTTGTGCCCCTATGGGTAATGATTGCGCTAGGAGAAGGCGCAGTTACCGCAACAGGGGCAGTTGCCTATACTCTAATCATCTTGGCCTTCCTAGAATTTTTTGTGGAACGCCGCCTCTATACGCAGACGCGCTACACCAACGTTGTCATCATCCTGGTCATGCTCATCATGGTAGACGCCTATGGTATTGTGGGGCTGCTGATTGCGCCGCCCTTGGCGACAGCCATTGAGGTACTGTTGGCAAAGTTGGTGGAAAAACCGACAAAGACCGTAACAGCGACCCTCTCCGATACCGATGTCTCCAAGCTCAAAGCGCGCCTAGAAGAGACCCGCCAACTGCTTGCCACTGTGGACACACCCAATATGCCCCGTCTTGTCAACATGACAGAGCGCCTCGAGGGTCTGCTCAGTCAGGCAGATGAGTTGTAGACTGGGAGTGGGCAAGTTGCATTTGCAGCATTCATGATTAGAGTATCTTGAGAAGTTCAGAAGTCTAGAGCAAGGAGCCAGCAGCATGACCTATGACCCAACTCCCGCCAACGCAATTGGTGCCTACATGACCGCTGCCGCTGATGCCTATCGAGTGCCGGAAGATTTTATTGATCGACCCAGTCAAGCGCATGTAGAGGAAACAACCCGCGGCAATTTTCGCATCCATGCTTCACAGCGAAACAATGACCAGGGACGTTCTTTCCCAGACATAGCAGCTTGCTTCTATGACGAACAGAGCCACCTGTGGACGGTGAAGCTAAACACAGGAGAAATGATGCAGGTGCGCCACGATGACAATGGCTTTGCCGTTGTGGCTGAGTAGCGCAGAATGCGAGGTGCTGAACTGCTAACTCGTGATCTCGAACTGTACGTAGATAGCAAGCCATTTAATCTCACTACATTTGCACCTAGATTTAAGCGAGAAAACAGAATGATTGATAGCCTCTTTGGTAACGCCGCTCAGGTTGACCCACAAAAAGTCCAAACTCAATTGACAGATGTGCTGGTAAAAGGCGAGCAGGTCACGATGGCCTTCAAACTTGTGCGCGACATGTTTATCTTCACAGACAAGCGTCTTATCCTACTCGATAAGCAAGGACTCACCGGCAGTAAAGTCGAGTATGTTACGATCCCCTACAAATCGATCAAGCACTTCTCTGTTGAAACCGCCGGTCACTTTGACCGCGATGCAGAGCTAAAGATCTGGCTCTCTGGCGACAGCGCCCCAACAGTTGCCAAGGAACTTAAGAAAGGCATAGACATCGTCGCGTTGCAAAAGATGCTCGCGTATTATGTACTCTCTTAGCGCCTTTTTATGAATGATACGCTTATATCAAGTCGGGACAAAGGGCAATAAAAAAGCCCATCACAAGAGATTTCTCCAGAGTGATGAGCCTTTGCAGTCGGGGCGAGAGGATTTGAACCTCCGACCTCGTCGTCCCGAACGACGCGCGCTGCCAAGCTGC
>JBBQIG010000710.1:0-1998 GCA_038324715.1 Anaerolineae bacterium
CGCGCTTTTCGACCTTTGCCGATCTTCTCGGCAGGATAGCCAAACGGGATCACCGTCAAAACCATCAGTTCAGAAGGCACACCTAACAGTTCCTTGATCTCCGGCTTATTCGTGTTGCCGACCCAAACCGAGCCGATCCCCTCATTCCACGCAGCAAGCATCATATCTTGTGCAGCACGCGCGCCATCAATGTAACCCGTGGCATTCTCCGGCACCACGACTGCGATTGCCAGGGGCGCATCAGCAATATATTTCCCTGTGCTTGCCAAAGCACCCAACTGTTTGAGCGTCTCTGGGGAACGTACCACCACAAAATCCCACTCTTGACGATTGCGTGAACTGCCCGTCAACCGACCAGCCTCAACGATACGCGTCACCACCGCATCGGCGATGGGCTTATCTTGATAGCTACGCACAGCCAACATACTCTTTACTGCATCAAAAGCATCCATTTTCTTATTCCTTTACTCTATCTCCCATACCCTTAACTTACTTTAATCTTCTTCGCCAGCACTATTCTTTTTACGGCGGCGCATATCACTGCCGCGCACAATCGCACCTTCACCAAAGCGCGCACGTAGCGCGCTCACTGCGGAGGAAAGTTTCTCGACTCGCTCATTCGGCGCATCAAACAACCCCATCTGACGCGGCTGGTCAGTCAAGCCACTGACACCTACTCCAATTAGCCGCACCGGTTGCCCTGGTTGCCACAGCCGCATAAACAGTTGCTTGGCGGTGGCATAAATCAGATCGGAATCATCGTTGGGTTGGCTCAAGGTTGTCTGGCGCGTGGGGGTTGTAAAGTCCGACCAGCGCGTCTTCAGCCTGACAGTGGATGCAGTCAGCCCGCTGCGCCGCAACTCTTTGCCCACCCCCTGTGACAAATCATATAGCGTGCGCAACAGCTCATGCTCATTGCTTACATCGCGCGTAAAGGTCGTCTCTTGGCTAATCGACTTGGTTTCATGTTCGGGTATCACAGGGCGGTCATCAATGCCCTGTGCGCGCAGCACTAACTCGCGTCCTATCTTGCCCAACAGAGCTTCCAATTCCCCCGGCGCTTGCCGTGCCAAGTCACCAATCAAGCGCATCCCCCGTTCTGCCAGCCGCACCGAAGTCTTGGGGCCAACACCCCACAGGGCATCGCAGGGCAAAGGAACCAGAAAAGCCGCCTCACCACCCGGATCCACCACCGTAATTGCATTGGGAGGCCCTTCACCCCGTGCCGCAGCCTTGCCCGTACTGTTGGCAATCTTGGCAACCAGCTTATTCGTCGCCACCCCCAGCGAACATGGCAATTCCAACTCGCTGCGGATACTTTGCTGCAACAGCCGCGCCAAAGCTTCTGGCTCCTCTGCCCGCGCGGAAACATCTAAAAATGCCTCGTCAATCGATATCTGCTCCACCAACGGCGTCAAACTATGCAGCCGCTCCATCACCCGCTGCGAGAGCGTGCGATAAAGACGATGCCGAGTCGGGACAATGAGCAATCCTGGACAGGCGCGCAACGCTTGCGACATGGGCATGGCAGAGTGAACACCCTTTTGACGAGCAGGATAGGAACAAGAGGCTACCACCCCGCGCTCCTCTGGACGTCCCCCTACAGCAAAAGCACGCCCGCGCAAGGCTGGATTATGCAGCTCTTCCACAGCACAAAAAAAGGCATCGAGATCGAGGTGCAGAATTTTGCGCGTCATGATGGGTCTATTATACATGCAAACAGTCGACACATTGTGAGTGAGTAAAACGGTCTATGGGTTCTTGGGATGATCTAACTGCTTGAGAAAATTGATGGCAGTATGACGCGCCTCATCACTTTTGAAGAGAAGTCCATGTGGTCCACCTTTGATGATGTGGAGACGCGCAGATGGGATGAGAGTGGCAAGAGTTTGAGCCCAAGCCAAGGGAACCACCTGATCCTTCTCGCCGTGTAGAACAAGAGTGGGTACACTCACTCTTCGAGCATCAGCACAGGTATCTGATGCCATATACGCTTTG
>JBBQIG010000711.1:0-1947 GCA_038324715.1 Anaerolineae bacterium
TGGGTGGCATCGGCAGCGAAGTTGCACGCCGCGGGCGCACATTAGGCATGCGCGTGCTGGCAACCGAAGCCAAGTCCCGCCCCAAACCGGACTATGTCGATGAACTCTTTGGTGTCGATCAATTGGACGAGCTACTTGCACAATCTGATTTTGTGGTTTTGTGCGTGCCCCATACACCCGAAACAGTCAAGCTCTTCACCTTGCCCCGACTCCAAAAGATGAAGTCCACCGCCTACCTCATCAACATCTCGCGCGGCATTGTGGTAGACCTAGCCGACCTCACCACAGCCCTCCAAACGGGTGTGATTGCAGGGGCAGGGCTGGATGTCTTTGAAATTGAGCCTCTGCCCAAGGAGCATCCCCTGTGGGATATAGAGAATGTCATCATCACCCCGCACAGCGCGCACACCAGCCCCCACGTTGTACCCCGACGCATCGGCTTTGTGCGCGACAATCTGCGCCGCTACCTAGCTGGGGAGCCGCTGCACAACTTGATTGACAAGTCACGCTGGTTCTAGACCTGTAGGGTCTTGAGGAATGGATGTTTTTACAAAGGGTAGACAGAAGGATCAAGGGGTTATTGGCACCTGATTTGGTAATTTCGTACAGAGCAAAGATCAACTCAAGAGGAGCAAGCAGATGAGCGGGAATCCACAGAACTGGGCTGGGCATCACACCTTTAGCACCGACCGCGTGCACCGTCCCGAAACAATCGAGCAGCTTCAAGAAGTGGTCAGCAACAGCCGCAAGGTGAAGGTACTGGGATCGCGCCATTCATTCAATGACATTGCCGATTCCACAGAGGATCTTATTAGCCTTGAAAATCTTGACCAAACGCTGGCGCTTGACCCCGAGCGTCGCACCGTAACGGTCAACGGGGCAATCACCTATGGTCAACTCTGCCAGCAACTTCACAACGCGGGCTATGCCATCCACAACATGGCGTCATTGCCCCATATCACAGTCGCCGGAGCCATTGCCACAGCAACACACGGCTCAGGCGATAATAATGGTAACCTTGCCACCGCAGTTGCTGCGTTGGAACTGGTCAAGGCCAATGGTGACTTGGTGCGGCTTTCGCGCCAGGAACGAAAAGAAGAATTTGAAGGGGCAGTTGTCGGGCTGGGTGGAGTTGGCGTAGTTACCAAAGTTACGCTCGACATGGTTCCAGCCTATTCCATGCAACAGGAGGTCTACGAGTTCCTCCCCGTGACCCAACTTGAAGAGAGCTTCGACGCCATTACATCCAGCGCATACAGCGTCAGCTTCTTTACTGACTGGCAAAAAGGCCGCATAAATCAGGTCTGGTTAAAGCGCCATCTAACAGACGGCACTGCGATTTCCCTAGCCCCAAAATTCTTTGAGGCGACACTCGCCCAAGCCAATGTACATCCGGTTCTCGCACTCTCGGCAGCCTCTTGCACGGATCAAATGGGCTTGCTTGGCACCTGGCACGAACGCTTGCCCCACTTTCGCATCGACCACACGCCAGCAAGCGGCGACGAATTGCAGACCGAATACTTTGTATCGCGCCAACACGCTATCGCAGCCATGCGCGCGGTGGAGCGCTTACAAGAACAGATGGAGCCATTGCTCTGGATCACAGAGATACGCACGGTTGCGGCAGATAGCCTCTGGATGAGTCCGAGCTACCAACAAGCCACAGTTGGAATCCATTTCTCGTGGAGAAAGAACTGGTCTGCTGTCCAAAAGCTACTCCCGATCATCGAACAGGAACTTGCACCCTTCCAGGCACGACCACACTGGGGCAAGCTCTTTACAATGGAACCCGCACGCGTGCAATCGCTCTATCCAAAGATGCCGGACTTCCGTGAACTGCTTGGTTTGTATGATCCCCAAGGCAAATTCCGCAACCCATACTTGGACAAGTACATCTTCGGCGTGGCCTAAATTACGGTGGCTGCCATTTCCAGGAGTGGCAGTCAC
>JBBQIG010000712.1:0-1897 GCA_038324715.1 Anaerolineae bacterium
AACGAGTTTGGAAAAGGCCACGGCTGGCTGGCGACATAGCGGATCTTCTGGATTTCAATGCCAACTTCTTCCATCACCTCACGGGCTGCACACTCCTCCAACGATTCACCTGGCTCCACAAAGCCTGCCAGCACGCTGTAACGTCCAGCCGGGAAACGATGATTGCGCGCCAGGAGTATGCGCTGCTCGCCGTCGATCTCGCGTGTGATGGCGATGATGATGGCGGGGGAGAGTCGCGGATAGTTGCTTAAGCCACAGACAGTACAGCGCTTGGCGCGCTCGTTGGGTATTGAGAGCATGGGTGCGCCACAGCGCCCACAAAATTGATGATTGCGATCCCATTCCACAATTTGCACGGCGCGACCCGCTACCTGGAACCAGAAATCACCGAGGGGTGCATATAACTGGCGCAGGTTGTCCACCTTCCAACTATCAGCCAAGGCGATTGCGCTGTCAACCTCTGCCGAGAAACAGGCAATGCGTCGTCCATCTTGTTCGACAAAGCCCAGAAACTGACGACGTAAGGGCGTGATGCCTAGCTCACTAGGGTCAAGGAGCAAGGGGATTTCCACTGCGTCGGCAGCGGGTAGGACTGCCAATTTGTCGCCTTGGAAAAAGAACCAATAGGCCGCGTCCTGGTAATCGGTGGGTTCTTGGATTTGAGCAATAAAGCGCCATGTTGACGAATTTAACATAAATATCTGCCTCTGCGTCTGTCGCAAATGAAGTAATCATGCGATGAATGATCGTGTACTCTTCTGGTTGTGTAGATCTAGCTTTAGATTGAGCCATTCTTTTGCCTATTGTTGCCCAAAAATCCACTAGAGGCGATGCTCAGGCTGGTGCGGGTGGAGATGCTGCATGTGGCGAGATTGCGGATTCACTCAGGGGCGAGGATAATAGCAGGATGATAGTAACAAGCCCAGCAAAGCCCATCCGTAAGTTGCCCCGGCAAGGAGATTCCATGATGCAAAGCCTCGCAATCGACGAGAAGTACCTAACTCAAGTGCTCGCAGAAATGGTGCAGATCAATTCCAGTAATCCATCACTTACCCCTGGCGCACCGGGCGAAGCAGAAATCGGCGCATACATTGCCCAGCAGATGCGCGACCTGGGTCTACAGGTAACTGTCCATGATCTTGGCCCCAACCGCGTTAACGTTGTGGGAATTCGCAAGGGCAAGGGGGGTGGGCGCTCGTTGATGATAAACGGTCACTTGGATACGGTGGGTGTGCAGGGCATGGCTGAACCCTTTAGTGGCGCAATTCGCGAGGGGAAGCTCTATGGTCGAGGCAGCCAAGACATGAAAGCGAGTCTGGCGGCAATGTTGGCTGTGGTCAAAGCACTCAACGACAGTGACATTTCGCTAGCCGGTGATCTGCTGCTGACCGCGGTTGCCGATGAGGAGTATGCCAGTCTCGGCACGGATGACATTGTGCGTCACTATCATGCGGATGCTGCCATTGTCACTGAACCAACTAACCTTGCCCTGTGCCGCGCGCATCGAGGTTTTGCTTGGTATACGGTGGAGACGACCGGGCGCGCTGCCCATGGAAGCCGTTTCCAGGATGGCGTTGACGCCATTATGCACATGGGTCGTTTTCTGGCTGAGTTAGATCAACTTGAGCAAGACCTGCGTCTTCGCCCTGCCCATGAATTGACAGGCCCGCCTTCGCTTCATGCTTCTCTGATTCAGGGAGGCACCGAATTGAGCGTTTATCCAGCCCATTGCCGTTTACAGGTTGAGCGACGCACTGTGCCTGGTGAAAGTGTGGAAGGGGCAACGGCTGAGTTGCAAGCCATCGTTGATAAGCTCTCTGCCGCCGACCCAACTTTTCACGCGACAGTCACCCACTTGTTTAGCCGCGCTCCCTTTGTGATTGCCGCTGATGCGCCC
>JBBQIG010000713.1:0-1831 GCA_038324715.1 Anaerolineae bacterium
GATGTTCAAATGCCTGAAATGGATGGTCTGGAAGCGACACGGCAAATTCGCACAGGCGTGGCAGCGCCCGACCAACCACATATTATTGCCATGACCGCGGCGGCAATGCAGTTGGATCGAGAGAAATGCCTTGAGGCAGGAATGGATGACTTCCTTGCCAAACCTGCGCGTCTCGAAGATTTGGCTCAAGCGCTGAAACGCTGTCAGCCCTTGTACACGGCAACCAGCTAACGAGACACACTGCGCACAATCTTATCCAGGATACAATCTAGTCTGGACGCGCATATTCAGCACCCTAGCCTGATAGACTCTGCCGCCTATTTGAACAGGGCGTTCTTTATGTTCAAGACAAAAGACGTTACTACTATTACGT
Source organism: Anaerolineae bacterium (assembly GCA_038324715.1). Classification (GTDB taxonomy): domain Bacteria; phylum Chloroflexota; class Anaerolineae; order Caldilineales; family Caldilineaceae; genus QEUY01. The sequence continues at coordinate 374 of JBBQIG010000713.1, forward strand.
CAAAATGTGCAGCAGTACTCTCCATTTGCTCTATTGCTTCTACTGTTGATTACCTCTATACTTCTCCACTATTAGCTATCACTCCCGCCTCACTTGAGATAATGAGTACGAATGGAAATGAAACAAAAGCCCCCGCTCAAAAACGAAAAGTTTCTAGCGCAGAGGGATAAAGCACTGTCCACAAAAGAGCCTTCTGCAACGTTGCAGAAGGCTCTTCACTCTTGTCATACAACAAAAGGAGCCGACAGACCATGAGCAAAGTTCAAAGCCCAGAACCCTTTTACAGCATGGCACGCCGCGCAGGTGATACGCTCTATCTCTCCGGTTTTGGCCCCGTAGAGAATGGTGAGGTGATCGGACCCACCATCACCGAACAAACCCGTTTTACGATGGATGCCATTAAACGCACCCTTGAAAGCGAAGGCGCAAGTTTCGCCAATGTCATGCGAGTGAATGTATTTTTGTTGAATATGGAAGACCGCGACGGGTTCAATGCGGCCTATATGCAATACTTCAATGGCGGGCCAATGCCCACGCGTCGCTTGGTGGGTGCCGACGACATGTACATGGGCATTCTGGTGGAGATCGACTGTGTAGCCTATCTGGGTGAGTAAAATCTGTGCCAAAAGCACAGAAAAATGCCTCTCCCTTGCACAGCGTGCTACCATCGCAGTTGCTCAAATGCATATCTCGCCAATCCCCAACAGGTATTGCATAATGATCTAGTGATAGTGCTTAAATCATATTTGTCGAGCACAATCAGCGCTCATAGCCAATCCAAGTTCCAGTTGCGATTCAGCCGCCAAAGAAACACTTGATCAATCAGCAACGGCTTTAAAGGGAGTTCATGAGTAATACACACGATGTCTATTTGGGGCTATTCAATGCGCTCCCAAGCCCTGCTACGCTCATCGAGCGTAATGGCATCATTCTTGATATCAACCCAGCCTTCATCGAGCATGCGCGTGCAATGGGGCGCAACATCACGCGCCAAGACCGCATCGGCAGGCACATCTGTGATTTTGCCGATGCTTCGCACCAGCAATCGATGCAGGAACTTGTCCAGGAAGTATTCATCTCCGGCACCATGCGTGTTCGCCAGTCACCCGTAGACGAAGCAAGTCACCGCGCTGCCTACGTGGAAATAGAGGCTGTAGCGATCCACAACGAAGCCGGGGAAATCATTGGGGCTGTGGTGCAACGCCAGCTCATCACAGACCCCACTTGGCATGATGAACGTCGCCGCGTCATGTCCCATCTGCGCGATGCCATCTGGGGCATGAAACATAGTGATGACATGGATCGGGTCATGGCGACGCTACGTTCTGGGCTTGAGCAACTATCGCTCCCTTTCCATGCCTATGGGGTCAACATCATCGACATAGCGACAAACTCAACGCGCACCACTTGTTATACCAACCTGGGTACGGACAATGAACGCTGGCACATGATTGAAAG
>JBBQIG010000714.1:0-1720 GCA_038324715.1 Anaerolineae bacterium
CCGCGTGCAATCATGTGATGTTCCTGTACGCATTCAAAGCGAAAGCCAAGGTTGAGCGCAGTGCGGCGTGAGCGTTCATTGAACGCATCACATTTCCACTCCAAGCGCCGGTAGCCAATTTCAAAACAGTGACGCAGCAAGAGATAGCAGGCTTCATAGATGACGCCACTGCCTTGCATAACGGGCGAAATCCAGATATGGCCTAATTCAATTTTAAGATTGGCAGGCGAATTTGCCATCATGCTAATGGTACCGATGGGCTGATCTGTCGCCTGATCGATAACCGTCATGGGCAGAATATCGGGCGCAGAGCCTAGTTCAACCAGATAGGCTGCACAACCTGCTACATCGTGAAAAGGTCCATGCCGCATATAACGCCAGATGAGCAATTCAGCATCATAGGCACCGATGCTGTGGCGACCCAACTGAAGGGGGCTGCCGTTGCTTACAGCAAAGAGTGCCGGGGCATCGCGTGCTGGTTCCAGCGGCACAAGACGCACACGCTCTCCTGCTAGCTCCACCGGGGCAGGTTTGACAGGAAGTTGCTTTGCAAGCGCAAGCAACTCTTCGGGCAACGGATCGCCTAGTTTGAACGTGGGTTGTGGAGAGGAAGACATAAGCATTTCTCCTGGACTCTATTCGAGTCGTGGGCGCAAATCTTGGGCGGAATTGCGTTGGCCTAGTTGGCGGCAGTTAAAAAGTCGAGAATGATAGAGTGAACAATTTGCTCTATGGGTGCATGGTCATCTGTCAAAATCGGTGCGGTGGATGGCGGTGTGGCGACGCGCGCAACCTGCGTGGCTCGGAGAGCAAAGTCACGAAACTCTGTGGGCAGCGTAGCGGGGAGCATCTGCACATTTACCAACAGCGTATTCTCTAAGGTAACGGGGCTTTTGGTGGCAACCAAGAGCGTGTTGCCCAACGTGCCTGGTGGACCTGGCTCGTCGAGCAGAAAGACGGTGGGAAAGACCTGCTGGACTGTGGCGGCGAGCGCATCGACCAATGTAAAGTTAGTGGGTGTGCGCCCCACATTGATGGCAAGTACCCCATTCTCCGCCAGATGATCATAGGTGAGCTGAAAGAACTCGACAGTTGTGAGATGGAAGGGGATGTAGGGTGGTCGGTAGGCGTCTACGGCGATAAATGACCAAGTGCTTGTCGCGGGTTGTTGGGTCAGCCAACGACGACCATCCGCGGCAATCGCGGTTAAGTTCGGTTGGTTCATTTCAAAGTATCTCTGACCTGCTTGGATGATCTGTGCGTCTAACTCAATGCCCGTAATCGGGATTGGGCCATAGATGTCGGTGTAAAGTCCGCTGACTGTGCCCGCCGCCAAACCAATGAGCAGCAGGTTTTCATCCTCTGTGGGCAGCGCGGGAGCTGGGCGAAAAAGTGGAGCGAGCAAGAAATAATCCCAGATACCCTGGCTCATCACCATTTGCGGATGGTAGACACTGTGCAGACCAATGCCTTCGTTGAGCTTGAGATGGCGCTCTGGCCCCCATTGACGCACGACAATGGTGTTGTATTGGCTTTCGTCGGCATAAATGACTTCGCCCGCATCGGCATTGCCCAGCAACAGAGGCTGCCCTGGGCGTGTGAACAAAGCCAGTAGTAAGACACCCACGAGTGTGACAATGGGAAACCAACGATGGGCATATTTGAAACTGCCCACGCTGACCACAACGAGCAGAATGATGGCAAGAATAAAAAAGGTCCA
>JBBQIG010000715.1:0-1637 GCA_038324715.1 Anaerolineae bacterium
CTTGCAACGCACGCTGTAGCCATTGTGCGCTAAAGAGCAATGGTTGCGCGTCAGAGAGTAGATAGATAGGCGTGCTGGCGTTGAAGGCAAAGGTGTCCGCGGTCGGTGCAATCCGCTGCGGGGCAGGGGCAAGACGGGCTAAGTCGGTGGGCATAAGCTCGCTCCTCAAGATCACTGGAAAGGATAGGCAAATATTGCCTCCAAGCATATCATCTTCAACGATGGCTACGCCAACAAGCAGAATTAGCCCACCAAAATAGCCACAATACCATTTGAGATACCACTTGAAGACATGAATCATTCTGAATCTTGGAGGATGACTAGAAGAAAGGGTGGAAAAGCAGAATATGTACGTACAGGGAGTGCAAAGCCAAACATCTGATGCTGTCCATCTGACCAGGTGATAGACTATTCGTTTATCGGATGTCATTGTCATAGACCTACTTTAGAATTACCAGAGGCACTGGAGAAGTGGCGGGTTCTATTTACGCCGCGCCAAAGCCCGAGCTACACCGGGGAGTTAGTAAGGATGTGACATGCAGCGATGGTGGTGTGGTCTTCTAATCTTATTCCTAATCAGTTGTCAGGACGCACGCGCCGCCGACGTACCCTATGTGAATTTGAGCGAGCGCACGACGTTACCCATTACGATTGCAGCAGACCATCCCTCATTACCAATGGCGGTGGCGGCAATTCTCTCGCCCCAGGGCACAGCGGAGAGTTATCGGGAACTGGCGGAATATTTGGGCAGTGCACTGGAACGGTCTGTCGAACTGGTGCAGCGCCGAACCTACGCCGAGGTTAACACACTGGTCGCTGAACAAAGGGTCGAACTAGCCTTTGTCTGTACAAGCGCCTACCTGGACGGTTCGGCTGACCAGGAAATGGAGCTACTAGCGGCCCCAGAAATTGATGGGCAATCGGTCTATTACTCCCAGATAATCGTGCCTGCTAACAGCACAATAGAGACCTTGAGTGATTTGCGCGGAAAGATCTTTGCCTTTACCGATCCGATGAGCCTGACTGGGCGCGTGTATCCCACAGCCCTAGTGCGTCAGATGAATCAAGAGCCAGAGCAGTTTTTCAGCAACGTCTTCTTTACCTACAGCCATGACCGCGCCATTGATGCCGTCGCCGCCAATGTAGCAGAGGGGGCTGCTGTGGATAGCGTTGTCCTTCGTTATGCTCTGGATCGTGATCCTAGCCTGCTCGATAAGATCCGTATCATTCATACATCCCCTCCTTTTGGCATGCCACCCGTCGTCGTGCCTGCCAAGTTGCCTGCGCGCGAGAAGATGCGACTCCAGCAGATCCTCCTAGAGATGTCAACGAACATCCAGGGGCGGCAAGTGTTAGATCATCTTGGCATTGATCGTTTCGTTCTCATCGACGATACCGCTTATGACAGCGCCCGTGCACTTGTCGCCGAAGCCGGAGAGATGCCGTGAGTACATTGGTGGCGTGGCGCGTGAATATTCCACATTTCCCTAGTTGGATAGATCGGCTATGGAAACTCGCTGGCAGTGTCAATGTGCGCACCAAAATCCTGGGCATTGTGTTGGGCCTCACCATGCTCTTGGGCCTTGGTGTCACCCTACAGGTGCGCGCGGTCATGCTACAAGTCTTTATGAGCGAGC
>JBBQIG010000716.1:0-1535 GCA_038324715.1 Anaerolineae bacterium
AAAACGTCGGGCGCGACCAAGTGATCCGACTGACCGTGCGCCGTTGGTCATAGGCGCAGAGTGAACGCGAAGTGTAGGCAAAAGGCAAAGCTACAAATTCGAGGTAAGCAAAAACTATGAACCGAGAAGAGATTGAAATCGCCGTTCTACCCGATGGCCGTGTTGAATACACCATCAAAGGTCTCAAAGGCCCCGCTTGTGACTCACTCAGCGCTCTCTTAGAGCAAATAGGTCGCGTTGAGACCGAAGAACGCACAGGCGAATACTACGAGCAAGGCCCAGAGTCGCATCTAAACCTAAATCAGGATCTGTAACAATGCCACCTGATGCGGCTGCCGAATGGGCAGCCATGCCCACGGAAACTGAAATTTACATCTTGCCCACTGGCGAAATTGTGGTCGCCGACCTGCCCGCAGAATTGGCAGAACAGTTGGCCCAACTTACACCAATAAATTCGCCCAAAGAAGCAACCATACCAGCAAACGATTCTGAACATGTCTCCGATCAGCAGCATCCAACTCACCCCACTCAGCCCGGCTGACCAGGGAAAGATCACCCAGCTTTACCGTTACCTAGAGCGATTCAGCGAAGGTGACCCTGCACGCAATTCCCTCTTTGTCTTTGCCCCTGCATCAGGCCCGCTCGCCATTGGCGACAATGCCCCCAGCGAAGAACAATTGCTCATCATTGACCCACCCGACGACATCAGCGACCGCTTTAAGCTCGGCAATCGCGTAGCGGCGCTCTTTACCAGCACACCACAAACGCGCGCCATTCCCCAAGTCGAAACGGTGCCGGGTGGCGTCGCTCACTTGCGTATTGGCGATCACTTCCTCGATATCTATAGCCAGCAGCAGGGCGCGATCGTCCACCTCCCCCCCTTAGGCATCCTCTGTGGCGGTGATTATGGCAGCGATAGCACTGTGCCACGCCTCGCCCCTGGCTCCGATGGTTCAGAAGAACTAGAAACGCTACGCCTGCTAGCACGCTTAGTTAAGCAGCATCGCATTGCGCTCTATATCCCGCGCATAGGCACTGAGACAGCAGATAAAGTGGTGGTGATGGAACGGTTGGCCGGAGATGTGGCTTATCTACATGCGTTGCGCCGCGTCGTTACGCCGCTGGCACAACGTGGAGAAAAGCTGGAAGAGTTCACAGAGCTAACCGAAAGCGTGCTGCCACGCGACCGCCGCACAGCCGTGGGCTGGGCAACCCACCGCGCCAACATTAGCTCTCTACATCAGGTGGCGGGTCAAACAGGGGCGCAATGAGCTTCCCCTGTGCAGGCGGCTGTTCTGGATAAGGCACGCCCATATGTCCGTAGGCAAGACGCGTCGCAACTCGCCCGCGCGGCGTGCGATCCAAAAAGCCCAACTGCAATAAGTAAGGCTCCACAACATCCATAATCGTGTCACCCTCTTCACTAATCGAGGCAGCAAGCGTATCCAGCCCAACAGGTCCGCCATTGAACTTCAAAATCAGCGCGCTCAACACACGCCGGTCCAGATCATCCAGCCCCAAATCATCTACGTCAA
>JBBQIG010000717.1:0-1500 GCA_038324715.1 Anaerolineae bacterium
CTATGGCTGTGTGACGCAATTTATGCTACGCAGCGTATGGTACGGGATTACAGGATGACTCGAAAGCTCAATCCTCAAAATACTCTTTGAGCCGGCCCAAGCCCGTTTCAATATCGGGAACGTTGATGCCCGAGTAGGCCAAGCGGATGTAGTGGTTTGTCTCCCCTGGCACGGGGCGACCAAAGTGGCTGCGGGTGCAGAAGGAGACATCGGTGTGCATCAATGCTTCACGCATCAGTACGTTAATGTCCGTCAAGCCCTTGCGTTCCATGACCTTGGTGACATCGGGAAAGAGATAGAAGGCGCTTTGTGGGGCGGCAATGTTGATGCCCTCAATGGCGTTGAGTCCTGCCACAGCGGCGTCGCGTCGTTCGCGTAAAGTCTGCACAATGGCGTCTGGCCCGCTAGGATCGCCAGGGATCGCTTCGACCATTGCGCGCTGGATGAAGTGAGTGGTGCAAGATTCATCATTGGTGTTGAGTTTGTTGATGGCGGCAATGACGGGTGCAGGGCCAATGGCGGCACCACAACGCCAGCCTGTCATGGCAAAACGCTTGGAGCAGGTATAAAGAATGACGGTGCGCTCCATCATGCCTGGGATGTTGACAATGGAGAGGGGTTCGCCTTCGTAGCGGATCTCGTAATAGGCATCATCACTCAGCACCCAAAGGTTGTGGCGCAGGGCTAATTCGGCCAATTCCTCCATCTCGGGTCGCAATGAGTTGGCCCCTGTGGGATTTTGGTAGTTGTTGTAGATCAAGACTTTGGTGCGATCGGTAATGGATTTCTTGAGCGTCTCCATATCCAGCGCAAAGCCGGTATCAGTTTGAATATAGCCATAAGGCACAGCCGTGCCACCCAGGTATTCAATTTGCGATTCGTAGATGGGATAGCCGGGATTCGGGTAGAGTACTTCGTCGCCGGGGTTCATGACCGCCGAGAGGAATTTGCCAATGACGGGCTTGCCCCCTGGCTGCACAGAAATTTGGTCGGGGCTATATTCAACACCGCGCTTGCTACCCACATCGTGGGCTAACACTTCGCGTAGTTCGAGAATGCCTGCGCCCGCGCAATAGCCTGTGTAGCCATCGGCAATGGCTTTGTTCATGGCTTCGACAATGTTGGCTGGTGTGGGGATATTGATGTCACCCAAATGGAAGGGATAGATACGATGCCCCTGCGATGCCCACTCAGCCGCCGCGGCGGAGACGGCAAAGGCGGTTTCTGTTCCCAATTTTTCCAGCCGGTTTGCTAATTTCATTATTTCTTCCTTGTTTGTTTTGCTTTTTTCTTGAGCTTTTTATTATACAAGCAGATAGGAATCTATTGCTCTGTTCTCGCTGCTATGTTTTCTCATGAACAAGAATCGGATGCGCTTTTTATTCACAGGCTTGCTCTCCATCTGTGTGAACCCTTAACGCAATTCTAAGTATATCAAATTTTGCGATGATCGGTTTGGTCACGAGGATTGTGCGCGTTGCCATTCAAAGCAAATAAGTG